>JAOZQF010000034.1 GCA_029932345.1 Desulfuromusa sp.
CTGAAATTTGTCGCATTAAGATCGAGACCGCTGCCGATATAGACCCCGGCAAAGAGAAGATCTTTATCGGTCAGCTGAGCATCCTGGAGTGCCGCTGCAGCAACTTTCAACATCAGTAACTGGCGCGGCAGCATCTCCTCCTGTTCTTTAGGCGGAATCCTGAAATCACCCGGGTTGGAAAACACCTCCGGAACAAAGAAGCCGCTAAAATCAACATTACCGAGCCCTGCCTGTTTATACCAGCGACTCTGTTGCGCCCCCCACCAGTTTGTTGGAGCTGATTCCGTGACACCATCCTGAGCACCGAAAACCCGCTGTCTGAATTGTTCCAGATTTCGCCATGGACCAAACTGAGCCCCCATACCAACAATGGCGATCGGTTGGCTTCTCTGCTGAAAGGTTGGATGTAAACGGACCGGTCTTTTGGTTTCCTTCTTGGGAATCCACTCTTCCAGCAACAAATGGGCATTGATACCGCCAAAACCGAAAGCACTGACGGCAGCGCGGCGCGGCAGTTCACCTTTGCGGGCATCCCAGCGACGTGGTTGGTTGAGAATCTGAAAAGGGCTCTTATCCAGTTCGATCCCGGCGGCAGGGTTGGAAAAGTTGGCCATTGGCGGCAAAGTCTGCTGTTTCATTGCCAGCAGGGTTTTAATCATTGCAGCTGATCCAGCAGCGGTCAGCAGGTGCCCGACGTTTGCCTTAACTGAACCAATCACACACTGTCCTGGACGCCAGCCACTCTCTTGCCATAGCTGTTGCAAACTGGAAAATTCTACCGCATCACCAACCGGTGTTCCAGTGGCGTGACATTCAATCAGATCAACATCGGCCGGCGACCAGCCAGCCTGTTGATAGGCGGCACGCATTGCCCGCAGTTGCCCTTCAGCAGCGGGAGCCAGCAAACTCCCCCCCAGATCATTTGACAGACCGATCCCCCGGATTACAGCATGGATATGATCACCATCACGAAGTGCATCAGCGGTCCGTTTTAACAACATCAGACCACACCCCTCGCCGACAACCAGTCCATTTCCCTTTTGATCAAAGGGAGAACAGGTTCCGTTTGGTGAGAGCGCCCGTAACTGTGAAAAACCCATCTGGGTGTAGAGTGAATCGGGGCGCGAAAGACCGCCGGCAAGCATGGCATCGGCGCGACCGGACTGAAGTTCATCTACTGCAAGTTTGACTGCATAGAGCGATGAAGCACAGGCAGCATCAACGGTGAAACAGGTTCCTTCAAATCCCAGAGTTTTAGCGAGCAGACCGGCTGGAAGCCCAGCGACATAATGGTTGATGGGAGCGACCGCTGGTTCATCCAACGATAATTCCTGAGTGGAAAGTTTTTCTACAAAGGTGCGTCCAAGATAGTTTCTTGCCAGGAGAGAAGATTTCTCACTCGGGAGAGCCAGGTTACCGATAATAATTCCAGCACGACTACGATCAATCTTTTTTGCAGCAACTGAGGAGAGAGTTTGTTCCCCAACTCGTAACAACAAACGGAACATCGGATCGAGTCGGTCAAGAAAATCGGCATCGATATCCAGACCGGGAATCTGCGTCGTATCGATCTCATCATCGATAAAACAGCCCCTTTTAGAATAGACCTTATCTGCCAGACCAACTTGCGGATCAAAAACGTCTTCAGGGGAAAGGAGCCAGCGCCCCTTCGGAGGCTGGCGTGAAGTATTGACGTTAGCAACGATATTATCCCAAAAACGATCCAGGGTCGGTGAATTTGGAAACATCCCACCGACCCCGACAATTGCTACAGATTTTTCAGAAAGCATAAATTAATGTTCTCGTAAATAGAGGTAATTCACTATAAATCAGTACAACATCGAGTCACATGATTTTACCACTGAGACACGGAGGCACTGAGAAAAGCAGATAACGAGTCTCTTTGATTTAAAACCATAATAAATAGATTTTGACTTTCTCTGTGTCTCAGTGTCTCTGTGGTAATAACTACTTATGCAACTCCGATCAACTTATTGCGCTGAAACGTCGCATTTAACGAGGCATCAATAACACATTCATAGTTCTCTATCCGGGCGACCAGGAGACCATCAAGTGGATCGATGAAGTCGATATTTGCAATGGCTCGATTATGACTCTGTTCTGTCAACCGAACACGGATCTCGACCCCTCGCTCAGGAAATTTTTGTTGATATTGGCGATAACGTCCGGCAAACACCGGCAATGACCCGGCCTGATACTGTTCAAAACTCCATAGAATCAACATCTGGAAACTACTGTCCAACGCCAGAGGATCAGCAAACCAGGAATTGCGCAATGGTTCTGCAATCCACCGCTCCGGTGTTGGAGCCGGGTTGACCAGGGCACTGATCCCAGCATCAGAAACACCGATAACCTCACGGATACCATGAAAATCATCACCATGGAAAAGGCGTTCCGGACGATAAATCTCACTGATAGGGTGCGGATATTCGGACAAGCTCAGTTTTCCATTGGCTACTTTACGCTCCGGCAACCGGGAGGCAAGAATAATTCTTGCCCGGGCATGGGCAACCGGTTGACCACTCTCATCAACTCCTGAGAGCTCAACCGGAACGATATGAACGCCATCACCCTTGATCGCTTTGCCGGTCATCACCTTCAATGCGGCGCTCTGCTGTGACCCAATGATCACCCCTTTGAGGACGCGTAGATCGTTGAATCCCTGGAATTTCAACCCCGGATTATTGTGAACAGCACCATGAGCCAACCATTCAATGATAATTGCCAGCGGTAAGACCGCTTTGCCATCAATAACGTGAGACTTTAAAAATGGGTAGTGCTCAACATCAAGATCGAGATCAAATGCTTTGGAGATACAGATATTTTGCGGCTGTTCAGGCAACTCTTCAATCGCCTCTTCACTATCACCACCGGAAATGACCAGTTCCACCGGGCCACCCGGAGAGGTAGAAAGTTCGTTAACCAGATAGTCTGCTCCAGCCTGCAGATCGATCACATCGATCCCCTCCTGCGCAAACACCTTCTTCAGTGCCGGAGTCACCATCCCCCCATCCCATGGACCCCAATTTAACGAGAGAACCCGGCAGTCTGGCCGCGATTCAGCTTGCTGATCAGCAATTTTATTGAGAACTTCATTAGCAACGGCATAATCAACCTGTCCGATCCGGCCGAAACGTCCTGTTGATGAGGAAAACATCACCATCAATTTTAACTCGTCTTCACCGATAGCATCGAGAAGCGCCCGCAAGCCCGTAACCTTGGTTGAATAAACCTGCTCGAACTGTTCTGTAGTTTTTTCTTTGATCAATTTATCTGCCAACACTCCAGCACCATGAATCAACCCTTTGACCGGACCATGTTGCTCGCGGATTTCATCAAGCAAAGAACTGAGTGCCTGTTGATCACGTAAATCGACGGAACGATAAATTGCCGTCCCTCCGGATTTCAATATTCGCTCCAGAGTTGTACGAATTTCCCGTGCCGCTGCGATCTGTTGATATTGGTGAGCCACATCACGTGGCTTCAGTGGAGCATCAGAGTGAGCTATCAGACCCTTTTTGATCTCCCCTTCTGTTTTGAGATTGGTCAGCCAGCCCGGTTCACTATCAGCAAGTTGAGTCCGACCCAACAGCAACAGAGTTGCCTGAGTTGCAACGCTGAGTGCAACAGCAACTTCGGCTGTTACCCCCCGTGCACCACCACTGACAACGATCAGCTCTCCCGGTTGAACCGGAACCTTGGCAACAACCTTATCCAGTTGTTCAGAAACCAGTTCAAGGGAATGCAATCCCTGGCTACTGATTCCAACCTCAAGCGGGCTGGCGGTAAATATTTCATCAACAATCGCAGTTGCGGTCGGAAGAATTTCCATCCCCATCGCCAGATCCAAAGCTTTACAATGGATTGTCGGCCACTCCAGCGCGGCAGTTTTGCTCAACCCCGCCAGACCACCCGAGAGTGAATCATTGATTGGTTCAGCTGTGCTGAGTCCAAACGAGCCATCCAATCGCGAAACAGTTGTGAAAAAGGCGTTTCTGCTCTGATGCAATGCCGGCTCCACTTTTTGTAGTAACCTGAATGCGTTACTCAAGAAAAGATCATTCGTCCCCTGTAGTGGAGCAAGGATCACCAGCCCAGCCAGATTAGCAGGGAGAGTGAGAGACTCAATGTCTTCTATAGAAATTTTACGTGGTATCAACTGACGGGCGGTCAAACGTGAACAAACAGAATCCGCTAGCGAGGAGCCATCATCGGCAATCCAGACTTCAGCTCCAACGCCAAACTCAAACTTCTTGGCGGCTCTTTTTTGCGGCAATGAAGCAGCCTTTAATACCTGCCTGATAACCCCTTTTGCAGTGATCTCTTCATCGCTGGCAACTCCCGGATCCTGATTTTCAGAACCCGACACGCTAGCAAGAAAATCAACAATCTGTCCCACTGTTTGCAACGTTCCAAGGTGTTCCGGCTTGATCGCTGGTGCCCCTGGCAAACGCTCCTGCAGAGCAGAAAGGATCTCAACCCGTTTGATCGAATCGATCCCCAGATCGGTATCGAGAGCCATATCGAGTTCGAGCATCTCAACCGGGTAGCCGGTTTTTTCAGCGATCACATCCAGCAGAGCTGTTGAAACCTGCTGTCGATCGACCTGTCCGAGTTGTGGTGGTTCCGCCACAACAGTCGGAACGGACTGTTGGTTCCCCTGACACAGATGGTCAACAATCTGCCCCAGAGTTTGCAGCACACCTAGATCTTCAGGGCGGACTGCAGGAAGATCCGGCTGCTGTTCCTGCAGAGCAGAAAGGATCTCAACCCGTTTGATCGAATCGATCCCCAGATCGGTATCGAGAGCCATATCGAGTTCGAGCATCTCAACCGGATAGCCGGTCTTTTCAGCGATCACTGCCAACAGCGTCGAGATAACTACCTCCCGATCAATAGCGACACCAGATGGCGAAGCTTCAGCAGTTAAAACCTGCTGCGGAGTTCCCTGACACAAGTGATTGATGATCTGCCCCAGTGTCTGCAATACACCGAGATCTTCGGGGCGAACCGCTGGAAGTTCGGGCAATTGTTCCTGTAATGCAGAAAGGATCTCAACCCGCTTGATCGAATCGATCCCAAGGTCGGTATCAAGAGCCATTTCCGGTTCGAGCATCTCAACCGGATAGCCGGTCTTTTCGGCGACCACACCCAGCAATACGGCTGAAACTTTGTCCTGATCGACGTTAGCTTCAATACCTTGAACGATCGCTGAATCAGACATGCCTGAACTCAGATAATCAACAATCTGCCCCAGCGTTTGCAGCGCTCCAAGATCTTCTGGACGAATTGTTGGAGCGGCCGGTAGTTTTTCCTGCAAGGCAGAAAGAATTTCAACCCGTTTGATTGAGTCAATCCCAAGATCGGTATCGAGTGCCATATCAAGTTCCAGCATTTCCACTGGGTAGCCGGTCTTCTCGGCAATAATTTCTAGAAGCTGGGGGGCAATATTGAGTTTAACATTAGGGATAACAGGTTCCGTTGCAACGCTGGGAGCCGGTTGTGGTTGTGGTGCAGAGGCAACCAGTGGTTCAGGTATTGAAACAACACTTGACTGGCTGGTCGTATTGACCGGTGTACTTGCTGTCCCCTGGATTAACTGCCGCTGCTGCTCTACCAGCTGCATAAATGACTTTGTGGCATGCTGCTGACCGTCAAGAAACTGCTGATGTAGTTTAGATGTCTGTTCCTGCATTGTTTGCAGTGCCTGCATACTCTGCTGAGTGATCCGTAATGCGTCATGCAGGTTATCAGTAGAAACTGCTCGATTGACCGGCACCGAAACAACACTACTTTTACTATCCACCGGATTCGGTATTGCAGTTTGAGTAGCAGCTGCAGCCACAGCGGTTTTCTTGAGTTGTAACGGAGGACGTTTTTCCGGTTTCTTGTAGTAGTTAGCACCACAAATAGAGACAGTGAGCCCTTTCTTTTTCTTCGGCACTGGATGGTTGGCTGCATATCCTTCATCCCAGAGGGTTAACTCTATGGCTTTACCAAGAACCGCCAGTTTTGCCAGAGTTCGTGCCAGATCATTGAGTCCTGAGCGTCGACCATTGGAGGAATCAAGAGCAATGACCTGATAATCACTTTCCCCCAGGATTGCTTTCACCATCCCGGTCAAACGGGCTCCGGGTCCAACTTCAACAAAAGTTCTGACTCCGGATTGATACATGGATTCTATTTCAGCAACAAAGTCGACCGGACTCGCTAACTGTTCAGTCAATAATTCCCTGACTGCTGGAGCATCACTCGGATACAATTGACCGGTCGTATTGGAAAAGACCTTTTTGCGGGGATCTTCAAAGGCTACATCCTGCAGTTTTTCAGCAAAAGGATGAGCTGCTGCCGCGATCAATTTACTATGGAAAGCTGCTGCCACTGCCAACTGTTTGTTGCCAATTTTCCTTTGATTGAGCAATTTGATCGCTCTTTCAATCTCAGCAGTTGAACCCGAAAGAACCGCTTGCTCTGGAGTGTTGCGGTTGGCTATAACCAGATCGAGAGATTCCTCTGTCAGAAATGTTTCAACCTGTTCCAGCGGTGCAGAAACGGCCACCATCGAACCGCGATCACCCGTACCAGCAGCCATCAACTCACCACGGAGTCGCGACAGATTATGTAATGTTTCTGTGGTAAAAACTTCAGCAGCGCAAAGGGCAACCAGCTCCCCATAACTGTGTCCGGCAACAGCATCGGCTGACATGCCAAAACGGGCCAGCACCCGCCCTGCCGCCAGGCTGACCGCACCCAGAGCTGGTTGTGCAACTTCAGTGGCCTGCAATGCGGCAGTCGCTGTCTGTTTCGCCTCGGCAGTGAACTGCGGCAACGGGTAAATCAGATCAACAAGGCTGGAGCCAGAATTGGCAGCAAAAGTACGATCGGCATCAGATAATGATGAAAGGAACTCGGGAAACTGCAGTGCCAGATCTTTGAGCATTCCAGGATATTGTGCCCCCTGCCCGGGAAATAGTAGAGCGGTCGAACCGGTGGAATTCCCGGCACCATAATAGATACCGTCCGGGGTTTCCCACCCCTGCTCACCGCTGTTTTTCTCCAGCAGTGACAGAGCCTTCTGCAATTGAGCAGAACATTTGGTCTGATCCTTTTCGACCACCAGAATCAGTCGACTCGAATCGGTTGGCTGATGTAGTTGTCGCTGTTTATCGGCTTCAAAACGGAGCTGTGTCCACCCCACTTCAGCGTCAAAAGCATTCAATTGCTCCTTCAATCCGGCATCATTGACTGCAGAAAATGGGATAATCTGTACATCACCATCCCAATCAACAACCTGCTTGGCTGACCGGTGTTCTTCCAACAGACAATGAAAATTACTACCACCGAAACCCAGGGCACTGATCCCGGCACGACGGGGATGATCGCCCCGAGGAATCCACGGGCGTGCTTCGGTATTGAGATAAAATGGAGTATCAGCAGCGGAGAAGCTCTCAGCTGGTTTATCTACTTTAATCGTAGGTGGTAAAACCTTGTGATATAAAGCCAGACTTGCTTTAATTAATCCAGCAACCCCGGCAGCCGCTTTGGCGTGGCCGATCTGTGATTTGATTGAACCCAGGGCGCACCACGGTTTTTCTCCTTTGCCAAATACTTCATGCAAGGCAGTTACCTCAACCGCATCCCCAACCTTCGTACCCGTTCCATGACCTTCTATTAATTCAATGGTATCGGGAGTCACATTTCCCTGTTGATAGGCACGGCGGAGCGCTTTTGCCTGCCCCTTGGAACTTGGCTCGTAGATTGCCGAACCGCTCCCGTCACTTGATGCACCAATCCCCTTGACCACTGCATAGATATTATCACCATCGCGTTCAGCATCCTCAAGCCGTTTCAGAACTACAATTCCCAACCCCTCCCCCAGGGTGGTGCCATCAGAGTCAGAGGAATAGGGGCGCGCATGCCCTGATGGTGACAACGCCGGAGTTTTACTGAAACAGGTGTACATGAAGATATCGTTAAAGGTATCAATGCCGCCGGTAACAGCCATATCAGAACGCCCGGAGCTGAGCTCCAAGATTGCCAGATTGAGGGCACTCAACGAACTGCCGCAAGCGGCGTCAACGGTGCAGTTGGTTCCGCCAAAATTGAAGTGCTTGCTGATTCGCCCGGCGACAACATTGCCGAGCAACCCGGGAAAAGAGTTTTCCTGCCACGGAACGTAGGAATCGGAGATCCGTTTCATCACATCTTCAGCAAGTTCTTTCTCTACTCCAGCGTCCGCTAACGCTTCCTTCCAACGTGGATATCCGAGTCGAGCTCCGAGAGGGAGAACCAATTCCAGCGTTCCAGTGATGCCAAGGATGACACTGACCTGTTCATGATCAAAATCTTTCTCTGCTCCATATCCTGCATCATTAAGCGCCTGCTCAACTGCCAATAATCCAAGGAGCTGCGAAGTATCAATCGCCTCAATCGCATTCGGCAGAATCCCGTAATCCATCGGGCTGAATTCAACTGGAGACAAAAAACCACCCAGTTTGGCATAAACTTTATCAGCAACTTTGGGATCCTGATCGTAGTAATCGTCGGAACGCCAATGACTCTCTGGAACCTCGGTTATTGCGTCAACCCGGTTTTTGATATTAGTCCAGAACTTTCCGGCATTATCTGCTTGCGGGTAGATAGAACCTAGACCGATGATAGCGACCGGCACGGTGTTGACCGGATGATTTTTGTCTCTGCTGTCAGTTTTCAACTGAGAAACTCCTTGATCTGTTCAATTTTTAAAGGTGCCAGTAGACTGGAATCAAACTGGAACTGGCTGTCCTGCTGTTTTAGTTGATTGGCGCGCTGCAACACGGCAGCACCAAAAAGAATATTATAGGCCACGGTAACAACCTTGCGTTGTGCACCATCCTCTAAAAAAGAACCACGCGCCCACTCGTTAAAGGCACCCATCGCTGGACCGCACCAGATTTGATAATCAATTTTTCGTGAGGTCTCACCCCGGTTAGCCCAAACTGGAGATTGTCCAAGGTACCAACGGAACACCAGAGCCATTTTATATTTTGGATCGGCTTCCGCTTTTTCTACCTGACGGGGGTCGCGTACAGCAAAATAACTCCGGGTCTGTTCCCAAACAGTCATTAAAGGAGCCCGGAAAAAAGTCTTTTCCAGTTTCTCCCGCTCCGCAACAGGCAGTTGTTCCATACTGTCATAGGCACGATACAGTTCATAAAGCTTCTGCGCCCGGATAGAAAACATCGTGCCACGTTTCACCACCTGAACTTTGACCCCCATCTCAAACATATCTCCTGATGGTGCCATGGTGATGTCGGCCTGACGAGTTTCAGCCAACATTTTCCGCACTTCGTCACAAGTGCCCGATTCGATACAGGCTTGATTGACCGATCCCGTTACCAGATAGGCGGCACCCATAGAAAAAGCGGCCAGGGCAGATGCTGGGGTCGAGATTCCACCACCTAAACCAACCCGGAGCTTCTGGCGATAACCATATTGCTGCTGAAATTGTTCCTTTTGGGCCAGTATTGTTGGAAACAGTGACAATGCAGGACGGTTATCGGTATGACCGCCCGAATCGGCTTCAACACTCACATCCTGAGCAACCGGGATCTCCACCGCCATCTCAGCCTGATCACTGGTCAAATCACCTGATTCAATCAGTTGCTGCAGATATTTTTCCGGTGGCGGCGCAAAAAAGCGTGCAGCAACCTCTTCTCGGGAAATTTTAGCAATCACCCGATTCGGGGTGACAACTTCCCCTGCTTCATTGCGATAGATACCATGGGTACGGTAACGAACAATTGGCAAGGTTAAAGAGAGGAAAGCAGACGCCTCAATAAGGCGAATTTCATGATGCAGATAAAGCTCAACCAAAGACTTTTCTAATTCTGGTTCGGAGGGGCTGTGAATCAAATTAAAACCAAACGGGACAGCAGATTGTTTCAAGCTGGTAATGGCAGCCTCAACGTCCTCCAAGCTCTGTCCAGCAGCGCCAAAGAAACCTAACATCCCTGCCCGACCGAACTCTTGAGCCATTTTGACGGAACTGATTCCCTTGGCCATAGAACCACCCAGATAGGGGTAGCGGATCCCATGATCCTGACAAAATTCGGGGCTGCCAAGGTTTTCTAACCGACATGGAAGAACCATTCCCATAAAGGTTTTAGCTTTTTGTTGGTTCTCGACACTTGCGGTTAAATTATTTGGATACAGCTTCGTTTCACCCTCATAATTCGACAAAAATAACGGCTGGCCAATGTGACGTAACTGGGATACAACATTATGAACCGACTCGTTCACGGAAGAGACAGGATAAAACAAGCCAACCGGGTCAGAAATATTTTTCATAGCAACCTGCAAAAGGTTCCTCCTAAAGGGATTCCAAAACTATCTGAATCTGGTCAACGATCTTTTTTGGAGTCGAGGCACCAGCCGTCAGACCGATTCTTTTGAGCTTTCGTAAATCATCCAAGGGTAATTCATCTGCCGTTTCAACATGCAGTGCTTTGGTTCCACTGGTTTCTATCACCTGAGCCAAGCGCCTGGTGTTACTGCTGTTATAACCGCCAGCAACAATAACAAAGTCGGCTTTATCAGCAATTTTAGTTGCTTCATCCTGACGCGTTCTGGTTGCATCACAGATCGTAGGAAGAACCAGCAGATCGAGACCTTTACGTTTTGACAGCTCGCGGCTGATTGCATCAAAAACATGCTTATCCTGGGTCGTCTGTGCTGCCAGACAATACTTACGAGCAGGGTCAAGATCACACTTTTGGCACTCTTCAAGGGTGTCGAAAACAACCGTATCACCGGTAGTATAGCTGAGCAGACATTTCACCTCGGGATGGGCTTCCTCACCAAACAGCAACAACACCCGCCCCTTGTCGGTATTCTCTTCAATAAGCAGGCAAGCATCTTTCACCTTTGGGCAGGTTGCATCGATAACATGAATGCCACGATCAGCCAGAGCTTGTTGTACCTGCTTGGTAATGCCATGGGCACGAATAACGACGATTGAACCAGATGGGATATCTTCAGGAACAGCGGCAGTGATGATCCCTTTTTTTGCATATTCTGCAACCACCTGTGGATTGTGAATAATTGAGCCCAGGATATAGATATCCCCTGAGATCCCCTTCTCCTCAATAATTGCATCCAGCTTATTTAATGCCAGGCTGACTCCCATACAGAAGCCGGCACTTTTAGCCCGAACAAACTCCATTAATGACCTCAACTCGTTATTTTAAATGTCTTTCACAAACTTGATATTTTGTCATCAAACCGACTGTCAAATCAAGGTTTTTTAAAGGTTTTTATGTTGGAATTTGTTGTCAGGTTGCAGTTTAATGACAAGGGTCTATAAAAGAAGGGATCTATATGTTTTTGAGTTGCACTCAGGGTTATGCAAATACCCTTCTAACTCATTGAATATATGGATTTTATGAAATTTAAAAAGAACAGCGTCACCACAATAAAGTGGTGACGCTGTAAATTTCAGCAGTACGGAATGATCCGCAATGGATCTTTATTCTCCAAAATAACGCTTGAGCAGACCGGCAAAAGCACAGCCATGACGTGCTTCATCCTTACACATTTCATGAACTGTATCGTGGATCGCATCCAGATTCAGCTGCTTGGCTTTGGTTGCCAGAGTTTTCTTGCCAGCACAGGCACCATGCTCAGCTTCAACGCGCATTTTCAAATTTGTTTTGGTATCGGCGACAACAACTTCACCGAGCAATTCAGCAAATTTAGCAGCATGCTCTGCTTCTTCCCAGGCAATCCGCTTGTAGGCTTCAGCAATCTCAGGATAACCTTCCCGATCAGCTTGACGACTCATGGCAAGGTACATACCGACTTCCGTACATTCACCAGCAAAATTAGCCCGGAGCCCGTCCAGAATTTCCTGATCTACATCCTTGGCAACACCAATGCGGTGTTCATCAGCCCAGGCGAGATCCCCACTGGCCTGCTCAATAAATTTATCAGCACCAACACCACAAGTGGGGCATTTTTCTGGTGGATTTTCCCCTTCATGAACATAACCACAGACTGTGCATACCCATTTTTTCATAGTTTAAGCTCCTTTTTTAATGATATGGAAGATTCTTATATAGAATCTCCAACGGGACAGGATTGATAAGTTGAATAGAATTTATTATTTATTATGATTGATGACTCAAATAGTCAAGCATATTCGTCACTGAACGATGAGATATCCGAATAATTCAGACACTGTTTTTCCATCAGGCAAACTAGATAAGTTCACCAATTAACCCATCTCTGTGGATACCAGCGATTGTTACCCGAACCAATTGACCTGATTTGACAGATTTGGTCGGAACGGCAACAGAGAGATAATTTGCAGATAAACCCTTACGCAAACCACCATTCTCCCCACCTTCGATAACAATATCCAATTCTGAACCGATAAATTGCTGTCCAAAATGGTGCAACTTAAGCTCGCCAATTTTCCGCAAATGAGCGGCACGCTGCTTGATGATAGTCCCGGAAAGTTGATCTGGCATCGTTGCTGCTGGGGTTCCGCTCCGTTTACTGAAAGGAAAAACATGGAGGTGGCTAAAGGGGAGCGATTCCAATAACTGACAGGTTTTCTCAAACTGATGATCGGTTTCCCCGGGAAAACCGGTAATCACATCCAGACCAATAGCAGCATCAGGGCTAAGGTGATGTATCTGCTTGACCAGATCACCAAAGAATGTCGTTGTATAGTGGCGGTTCATCCGCTGTAAAATATCATCATCCCCTGCTTGCAACGGAATGTGAAAATGGGGACAGATCCAATTGGCGGCAGCAATATATTGGTAGAGAGTGGGCGGCAATTCGGTCGGTTCAATCGATCCCAAACGCAATCGACCGGTAAAGTTTGATTGTTCAATTTGTTGCAGAAGATAGAGAAGATCAATCTGCGGAATCAGATCGTGACCATAATTGCCGATATGAATACCGGTCAAAACAATTTCAGGATAACCATTTGCCGATAGCTTTTCCAACTGATCAACAATAGCAGCAACCGTTACTGAGCGGCTGCGACCACGGGCATAAGGGATAATACAATAGGAGCAAAAGGCATCACAACCATTCTGAATCTGGACGAAAGCCCGACTGCGTTGGTTGAATCCGGTCAAACTTAAAGGTTCAATAGTTCTGCTGTTGCGGATATCGCCAACCTGAATCGTGGTTGTTTCATTGTCGCTGCTCAGGAGCTCCAGCAAACAACTCTTCTCCTGATTCCCAATCACTAGTGTAACGCCCGGCAGCTGACTGAGACTCTGCGGGTCAATCTGTGCATAACAACCGGTCACCACCACCCGGGATTGAGGGTTGAAACGTCTGGCGCGGCGAATCAGATTGCGTGATTGTGAATCAGTCGCAGCGGTCACGGTACAGGTATTAACAATCACCAGATCTGCACCCGCTTCAAAGTCGACCTGCTGATAACCCGCCGACTGTAACTGTTCGCCCATCGCTGCTGATTCAAATTGATTGGTTTTACACCCTAAAGTGACAATTGAAACAGTTGTTCTCATTGGATCCAGCCACCACCAATAACCAGGTTCTCCTGGTAAAAAACTGCCGCCTGCCCAGGGGTAATCCCGGTCTGTGGTTGTGTAAAAGTCACCTTAACGTCAGTCTCTGAGAGGGGTTCAACCAGTGCTGTCACTTCGGCATGACGATAGCGGATCCGGCAAGCGGTGGAAAATGGTTCGGTGGGGGGAGAAATACTCCAGCAGCATTGTTTCACCACCATATCGATACGATTGAGATGCTCCTTTTCGGCGACAATCACCCGCTTTTTCTCAGCATCAATTTCAATCACATAGAGGGGCTCTTTCCAGCCGATCCCCAATCCTTTGCGCTGACCGATGGTATAACGGTAAATCCCCTGATGTTGACCGAGAACTTCCCCGGAGATATGGACAATCTCACCGTTTAATTTTCCCGCTCCCTCCTCCCGTTCCAGAAAACTGACATAATCGCCATCCGGAATAAAACAGATATCCTGACTTTCATCCTTTTCAGCAATCTGCAAACCAAGCCGAGTTGCATGTTCCCGAACCTGCGGTTTATTCAGTTCACCCAATGGGAACAGACAATGGGAGAGTTGCTGCTGACTGAGGGAGAAGAGGAAATAACTCTGATCTTTTTTTAGATCAGCCCCCTTATGGATAAATAATTGTCCACCCGACTCAGCAAGAGAGACATAGTGACCTGTAGCGAGATAATCAGCTCCCAGCTCCAGAGCTTTTTCCAGAAGCAATCCGAATTTAATTTTTTTGTTACAAACAGCACAAGGATTTGGAGTGCGCCCTGAAAAATATTCGCTACAAAAACGATTTATGATTTGCTGGCGAAAATCGGTTTCATAGTTGACCGAATAAAAAGGGATTTGTAAATATTCAGCAACTTTTTTAGCATTGGCAACAGCAGCGTTAGGCTGGCAAGATTCACCTGCACCCTCCTTGGCACAGGCATCCCAATGATGCATCGTTAAACCGATGACCTCATAGCCCTGTTCTTTTAACAACGCAGCGGCAACTGAAGAATCAACACCACCGCTCATAGCGACAACGACTCGTTTACTCATATGATCACCATATAGACAAAAAGGGCTCCACCTGAATAGAGCCCTCTGTAGTTAATCTAAATTCTAACAATGATAGTTAATGATGTTGTTCTCTATAGTTTTTAATCGCTTCATGCAGAGCATCCGCAGCGAGATTAGAACAGTGCATTTTAGCCGGAGGCAAACCATCCAGAGCTTCGGCAAC
>JAOZQF010000035.1 GCA_029932345.1 Desulfuromusa sp.
GACAGTTGGAGGTGTGGTGTATGCAAAAAAAAATCCTTATAGTTGAAGATGAAGAAAGTTTACTGAAATTGGAAAGCATTCTTCTAACCACCAAGGGCTATCTGGTGCAGGGGGCAACAACCGGTTTGGCGGCTCTTGAGGCGATAGCATCCGAGACCCCGGATTTAATCCTGTTGGATATCATGCTTCCGGAATTGGACGGCTTTGAGGTTTGTAAACAAATTAAGAAAAATCCGCAGACCCGCCATATCCCGATTATATTTTTATCAGCCAAGAAAACCCCTGAAGATTTAGCTCGAAGTAAAGAGGTCGGTGGCGATCAGTATATAACAAAACCCTTTAAATCGGCGAGGGTGATGGAAGCAATTGAGAAGTTATTGGAACGGAATTGAAGGATTTTTGTTTGTAAGGCTAACCGGATCGTTGTTCAGTAGTTTTTTTAATGGAGCTTGAAAAGAATGCACACAGTCAAAATTCTGGTCGTTGATGACTCGCCAACAATGAGACAGCTGATTATTTTTGCTCTGCAACGACTTCCCGGGGTCCAGATTACCGAGGCAGGTGATGGTGTTGCTGCACTCAAACAATTATCCAATGAGAAGTATGACCTTCTTTTGACCGATGTTAATATGCCGATGATGGGTGGATTGAAACTGATCAGCTTGATGCGTAATGACGCTCTCTATGCAGATATTCCCGTAATCGTTATCTCTACTGAGGGCTCAGATGTTACCCGGGAGCGAGCCATTGCAGCCGGAGCTAATGACTATATCACCAAACCGTTGCAGACAACTCGCCTCATCGAAGTTGTGCGCCGGCTTCTTGATCCCGAGCTACAGCAGAGTTAGGCCCGATTCTTGGGCTTGACAGTCTTGATTTAACATGTAATATAACCCACATTATATTCTTAGTTTCAGTTTTTTATGTTCAGGAGGACGAGTTGGCAAAAGAAGAAGCAATAGAAGTAGAAGGGATCGTTGTCGAACCATTACCTAATGCTATGTTCCGGGTTAAGCTTGATAATGACCATGTCGTTCTGGCACATATCTCGGGGAAAATGCGCAAGTATTATATTCGTATCCTACCCGGTGATCGTGTGACAGTTGAGTTGTCCCCTTACGATTTGACCCGTGGTCGTATCACTTATCGGGCTAAATAGTCTGTCAGTTTGTCGTGATTCGGTTCTGTTTCAGGGCTGAAGATCATAGAAGGATATCTGCTTTCCCACGATATCTTGTTTGTAACCGAGACCGGCCTTAGCCGGTTTTCGTGTATATGCTCAATTTTAATAAGTGACGGTGCTGCTGCTCGTCGCGGAGGACCTATGGACAATCTGTATAATCCTAAGAATGTTGAGGCAAAGTGGCAACAGATCTGGCTTGAAAATCAAACCTTCGCTGCTTCCATGGATGCAGAAAAAGAAAAATACTATGTGTTGGAAATGTTTCCGTATCCTTCCGGGCGTATTCACATGGGGCACGTACGAAATTATGCTATCGGGGATGTTGTCGCACGTTTTAAACGGATGCAGGGGTTTAACGTTCTCCATCCAATGGGCTGGGATGCTTTTGGGATGCCGGCTGAAAATGCTGCCATTGAACATGATACTCATCCGGCAAAATGGACCTATGAAAATATAGAGAGCATGCGGCACCAATTGAAAAGAATTGGCCTTTCGTATGACTGGCAGCGGGAATTCGCCACCTGTGATAGCGATTATTATCGTTGGGAACAGCTGGTTTTTCTGAAAATGTTTGAAAAGGGGCTGGCATATAAAAAAGGCTCTTCGGTTAACTGGTGTGAGGATTGCCAGACTGTTCTGGCGAATGAACAGGTTGAAGAGGGGTGTTGCTGGCGCTGCCATAATCAAGTAGAGCCAAAAGAACTGGAGCAATGGTTTTTCAAAATTACTGATTATGCTGATGAACTTCTCGATTGGACCGATAAACTCTCCGGATGGCCGGAGCGGGTGCTGGCTATGCAGCGTAACTGGATTGGTAAAAGTTACGGTTGTGAAATTGATTTCCCCGTTTTTGGACAGGAAGAAAAGGTCAAAGTTTTTACCACCCGCCCGGATACTTTGTTTGGTGCGACATTTATGAGTCTGGCTCCGGAGCATCCGTTGGTCAACAGTTTAGTGACCGCTGAGCAGAGAGAGGACGTTAATAATTTTATCGCCACGGTTGAGGGTCAGGATAAGGCTGATCGAACCAGTGGCGATTTGGAGAAGATTGGTATTTTTACCGGTTCCTACTGTGTTAATCCTCTCAATGGTGAAAAGATTCCAATCTTTCTGGCTAATTTTGTTCTGATGGGTTATGGCACTGGTGCAGTGATGGCGGTTCCTGCTCATGATCAACGTGATTTTGATTTTGCAAAAAAGTACCAATTGCCAATCATCGTTGTTATTCAGCCAGAGGGTGAAAAACTGCTTGCCGATCAATTAGTTGAGGCTTTCACCGATTCCGGTGTGTTGATCAATTCCGGGAAATTTGACGGGGTTGATAACACCACCGCACAAGAACAGATTGCTGCTTTCCTGGAAACATCCGGTGCCGGAGGTAAAACTGTCAATTACCGGTTACGTGATTGGGGTGTCTCAAGGCAGCGATACTGGGGAACCCCTATCCCGATTATCTACTGTGACTCCTGTGGTGCAGTACCGGTTCCGGAAAAAGATCTCCCGGTGAAATTACCAACCGATGTCAAGCTTACTGGAGAGGGGGGGTCACCTCTGGCGCGGCATGAGGCTTTTCTATGCGTCAACTGTCCGAAATGTGGCAAGCCGGCAAGGCGGGAAACTGATACTTTTGATACTTTTGTTGAAAGTTCCTGGTATTTTGCCCGCTATACCTGTCCTGATTATAGTGCCGGCCCGCTGGATAAAGAAGCGGCCAATTACTGGTTGCCGGTCGATCAATATATCGGCGGGATCGAACATGCGGTGATGCACTTGCTCTATGCCCGTTTTTTCACAAAAATATTGCGTGATCTCGGGATGCTTGATGTTGATGAGCCTTTTACTAATCTGCTTACCCAGGGGATGGTCTGCAAAGAAACCCAGCGTTGCCCAGAGCATGGTTGGTTGTATCCTGAGGAGGTTGCTGACAGTCAGTGCACCCTTTGCGAAAAACCGGTTGAGTTGGGCCGCACCGAAAAAATGTCCAAGTCGAAAAAGAACGTTGTTGATCCCAACCAGTTGATTGATCAATATGGGGCTGATACAGCACGGTTATTTTCTCTGTTTGCCGCCCCTCCGGAAAAAGATCTGGAATGGAATGAGCAAGGGGTTGAGGGTTGTTATCGCTTTCTTAACCGGGTCTGGAGGGTGGTGGTTGAGAATCTTGAGCTGATTGATGGTGCTGTTGTCCCCGCTACTAACAGCGGAGAAGCCAAAGAACTCAGGCGCAAGACTCATCAGACGATAAAAAAGGTGAGTGAAGATGTTGATGGTCGTTTCCACTTCAATACCGCTATCGCTGCAGTTATGGAGTTGGTTAACGCCATCTATTCGTTTAAATCCCGGCAGGAGAATCCGGGTGTTCTGCGTGAAGCGCTGGAAACCGTTGTCTCTCTACTGAACCCATTTGTCCCCCATATCTGTGAAGAACTCTGGCTTTTGCTGGGGCATCAACAGGGGGTAGAATCATCCGGTTGGCCAGTTTGTGATGAGTCTGCTTTAGTTTCAGAAGAGATCACCATGGTTGTTCAGGTCAATGGTAAAGTGAGGGGTAAGATTACCGTTGCTGTCGCTGCTGATGCAGCTTCCATCGAAGCAGAAGCTTTGTCTGAACCTAATGTGCAGCGTTTTATCGAGGGAAAACAGCTGCGTAAAGTTGTTGTTGTCCCCGGTCGATTGATTAATATTGTGGCGGTCTGATGAAAGTTTTCGGTTTTTTCCTCTTGTTGTTCTGTCTCTCTGCGTGTGGATATCATTATCCCGGGAAGTCTGGCGAACTGCCTGGAGGGGTTGAAAATCTCTATATCCCACTTTTTGTCAACAAGACAACTGAGCCGCGGCTTGAGACTGCGATGACCAGCCAGGTCAGCGAGGTGTTTTCCCGCACCAAGAAAATTCACCAGGTTGAGAAACTAAAAAGTGCGGACGGGGTCCTTCTGGGGACTATTCGAGAATATAAAAATAAAGCGCTTTCATATGATCGTCGCGACGATATCGGAACTTATTTCTCGACCATGATTATTGATGCTGAACTGCGTCAGGCTGAAACGAATCAGTTACTCTGGGAAGGTTCTGTCGAATGGAAGGAGGTTTACCGTGCCTCAAGTGACAAAAATATCCAGGAGATCTCCAGAAAACTTGCATTGCGACAACTGGTTCTCCGTTTGTCAGAAGAATTATTCTACCGTGTGCTTGATGACTTTTGATTTATGAGTGCTGATGAACTACTTCGCAGGTTGCGTTCACACCAGGTTCCCGAACTTATTTTCCTGTTTGGTCAGGAAACTTATCTGATCCAACAAATGGTCTGTTCTGTGCGAGAAGCGGTCTTGCCTGTCGCCGGGGATGATTTCAACGATAATCAATTCTATGGAAAAGAAGCGACTGCAGAACTGATCCTTGAGGCTGCAATGACTTATCCAGTTTTTGCTGAGAAGCGGCTGGTGACGGTTAAAGATGCTCATCAATTACCGGCAGTTGAGTTAGATGAATTAATTCCATATCTACAAAACCCGGTTCCACAAACCTGCCTGTTGTTGATTGCCGATAAAATTGATAACCGCCGAAAATTTTTTCAACAATTTAAAAAAACTGGAACTCTCATAGAGTTTAAACCTCTGTCTGATAGAGAGGTTCCCCGCCATATCCGACAAGTTCTCGACCAGAAGCAGATACAGATTTCTGCTGATGGGTTAGAACTTTTCTGTTTGATGGTGGACGGTAATCTCCAGGAGATACATGGCGAACTGGAAAAACTGCTCACCTATATCGGCACCGCCACGCGGATAGAGATAAAAGATGTAGAGGCGGTTGTATCAAGAGGGCGAGTAGAGAGTGTTTTTGAGCTGGGAAATGCTGTCGGTCGTGGTGATGTCGCAAAGGGATTATCACTGCTCAGGTGGCTGGGTGCTGCCGGGGAAGCACCTCTGAAAATTCTCTCCCTGTTGGTCAGGCATTTTCGACAACTTTGGCAGGTACGTGAGTTGCAGGTTAAGAAATATCCAGCCAGGGAAATTGCCAAGGTTGCCGGGGTTCCATTTTTTGTTGTTGATGAACTGATCAGACAGGGGAAAAAGTTTTCACGCAACGATTTCCAACGTGCTTTTGAGCTGTTTGTTGAAACCGATCTGGCAATGAAATCAAGTGGTGCCGATGCCGAGGCTCTGCTGGATAGTTTGATTTTGCGGTTAATCCATAAGTAAAACAAAATAAAAAAGGGGCTGAAGAAGCCCCTTAAAATGTTTCTTAATATGTCACCCGTTCCGCTTACCCGAGGGTGTTAACCAACTTGTTCAAGCGGGAAATCTTACGGCTGGCGGTTGCTTTATGGATAACTCCCTTAGTTGCAGTTCGAGCAATGTAGGGAACCGCTTTAGCCAGAACAGCCTGTGCTGCTTCTTTATCTCCAGCAATGACGGCTTCACGAACCTGTTTGACCAGATTGCGCATAGTTGAACGGATATGGGCATTACGAGCTTTTTTTACCGTATTTTGGCGATTACGTTTTGCTGCTGATTTATGATTTGCCACGAATTGTTCTCCTTATTCATAGATAAATAACTTTACTCCAAAGAGGCGCGATACTAATGATTAATTTCTCGCCTGTCAAGTTAGAAATTGATAATTAATGTGGAATTGTGACGCATCTTCGAGAGGTTATCTCTCTTTCAATGAGGATTAAAATTTCTGAATGACTGAGAAGAAAAAAATTGCTGCTGCAACCATGGTGATGGCTTCGGCAACCTCGCTCAGTCGAGTTGCTGGCTTGATCCGCGATGTCGTTGTTGCACGTCTGTTTGGTGCGGGGATGATGACCGATGCATTTTTTATGGCATTTACTATCCCGAATCTGTTGCGTCGATTTTTTGGTGAAGGATCCCTGACCGCCGCTTTTGTCCCGACATTCTCGGAAGTTTTTCATCAACGGGGTGAAAAAGAGGCGCAACAACTGGCTAATCGTTGTGTCAGTTTATTGCTGCTGATTATGCTGGTGGTTGTTTCTCTGGGAGTTTTACTCTCTCCCTGGATTGTTCAGGGGATCGGTTATGGTTTTGGACAGATCGAGGGGAAATTACAGCTGACCAATCAGCTGAACCGGATTATGTTTCCCTATATCGGACTGGTATCAGTCCTGGCTCTGCTGACCGGTATTCTGAATGTTCGGGGTCATTTCTTTGTTCCCTCTCTTTCTCCACTTTTCCTGAATCTCGCAATGATCCTCAGCGCCCTAACCATGGGGCATTTGTTTGAACAGCCGATATATGCCCTGGCGGTTGGGGTGTTGTTGGGCGGAATCGTGCAGCTCTTGATGCAATTTCCGGTGTTGTGTCGTTATCGGATCCGTTTAAGGCTCGATTTTAATTTTCGGGGAGATCCCCATTTACGTAAGATAATGACTCTGATGTTGCCCGGTATTGCCGGTGTTGCCATCTATCAGATCAATGTCATTGTGACCCGGCTGCTTGCTTCGTTTCTCCCCGAGGGGAGTGTTTCCTATCTGTATTACGGCCAGCGGCTGTTTGAATTTCCGCAGGGGATTTTTATTGTTGCCCTGGCGCAGGCTGCCTTGCCAATGATGAGTCGCCAGGTTGCCGAGGATGATCACGTTGGTTTAAGCCAGTCACTCACCTTTGCCATGACCCTGATTACCCTGTTTACTCTTCCGGCTATTGTGGGATTAATCATTTGTGCCAAACCGATCTATTCCCTGTTTTTTCTGGGTGGCGAATTTGACTTGGTGGCTCTTGAAAATACCGCCATGGCACTGATTTGTTATGCACCAGGATTGATTTTCGTCGGTTATAGTCGCATTGCTGCACAAACTTTTTATGCTCTGAAAGATACCCGGACTCCGGTTCATGTTTCATTCTGGACGCTATTGGTTAATCTGATTTTAGGTTTAGTATTGATGCAGTTTTATGGATTCGTGGGGTTAGCTATCGCTTTAACTGTCGCCTCCATGTTCAACGCTCTCATGCTGCTGGTATTGTTGCAGCGTAGGGTGGGGTCCTTTTTCCAGAAAGCTCTCTATGTGCCAATTTTAAAAGTGATACCTGCCTGTTTGTTGATGGCATTGGCGGTTTCCTATTTGCTCAACACTGTGGATTGGCTGCAGGATGGATTATTACTGAACAAGTCTCTGGTATTATCCGCTGCAGTTGTTGTTGGAGCCCTGATCTACCTGGGGTGTTGTTACTTATTTAAAGTCGATGAAATCCGCCAGGGGTGGCAACTGTTGCGAGGTAGATGTCGAGATTGATTGCTGTATTCAGGGGGCATGTACATTGTTACGTGTCCCGACAGTAAACTCGGGACTGTCCCCAGTTTCATCGGGGGCTGTCCCGGAGGTTTACGGGTTAGTAACCAATAAGGTCGCGGGGTTGCGACCCCGCCCGACGCCTTACTCTTTTGTCGCGCCACAAAAGAGTAAGCAGAAAAGGTCGCCCGAACTCCTTGCCCTGCGGGTACCCTCTGTTTCGCTACTCTTTGCAGCTCAGAAAAAAACTCGCCAAGGCTCAGACATTTTTCTTCGAAACCCTGCAAAGCTCCGCTACACTCCGGCTGCGTCACACGGGAGAAGGTGATTCAAAGGCAAAATAGAGTACCGAGTACTGCAGCATTCCGACGTCACAACTTTTGATGTGTGAATAAACATCATAATTAGAACTGCCGAAAATTAATCTCTCCCCGTTGAACCTTGAGATCCAGCCATTTTTTCAACCAGACCTTAAAAAATTGTCTGGTCACTGGAGTCAGAAGACAGAATCCAAACAGATCGGTACAGAATCCGGGGGTCAATAATAACAGGCCACCGGATAAAATCATTGCCCCATCCATCATCTCTTCTGCCGGAATTCGTCCCTGATTCAGCTCTGCTTGAATTCTGTTTACTAAATTAAAGCCCTGACTTCTAGCCAGATATGCACCGGCTATTCCGGTCAGGATAACCATTCCTACTGTTGCACCTACACCGATCTGGTGACCAGCTTCAATTAAAACATACAGCTCAATGATTGGCACGATTGTGAATATTATCAGGAGCTTTATAAACATCCGGTTGTCCTTTCATGGGAAAATGTAAATTAATCTTAGGCGCTATATGGTATTTAGCTTCCTAGGTTCATATTGTCTTCTAACTAGCTGAAAACAATAGAGAAATAAACTGGTTAAAAAATAGGCAAAGTGCTGTTGGTAGCTCTTTTTAGTGTGCTGCAGGTATTTTAAACAGCTTTATCTACAGCTTTTCAACAGCTCAAGTTGATAGCTTGTAAAACTTATTATTTTTCACGAGCTTTGCTATTTCTGACCTTAAAAGAACTCTTTTAACCGTCAATTTCTTTCATCGCTTTGATGGTTTTTCGCCGCAGTAAATCCTCTGCATCAATCTCCAGAAAATGACAAAGTTGAACGGTGTTAAATAATACTTCACCGAGCACCATTTCAGAGTGTTCCCGGTCGGTTGGTGACGGTTCTACAAGATCGGAAAGTTTTGCAACCCTCTGTTGCAAGTTTGCAATATGGGTTGTCTGTTTTTCTTGGCTGAGTTTTTTGGCAACTTTTGTTGCTTTTTTTAACGCTGGGAGGTTGACCGGTATCCGATCCTGTAATTTATTGCTTTTTCCACGATCTAACCGTTCCTGCTGTTTGATCTCTTCCCAAATCTGCGCATGATTATCGGCACTCTCACCGGCAAAAACATGCGGATGTCTACAGCGTAACTTTTTACTGATAGAGTGTGCGACTTCTGCCAGACCAAACTTATTCTGTTCGCTGAAAATCTGCGCAATAAAAACCACTTGAAGGAGTAAATCTCCAAGTTCATCACATATTTCCGTAGTATCTTTGTTGTCTATAGCCTCCAGCAGTTCGTACGCTTCTTCCAGGATGAAGGGTTTCAGGGTCTCTGGTGTCTGTTTCTGATCCCAGGGGCAACCGGTCGGTGAGCGGAGAGTTGCCATGATCTCAACTAGAGCTGAAATTTCTAAAGATATATTTTTTTCTGTCAAGGTGATCTCCTATAAGTTGTTATTGTCTACTGATTTCAAAGCAAATATTTCGAAATAAAACTTGCAAATCAAAGTTGTATGGGCTAGATAGATGCGTCATTCTGAATGCTTGAAAGGCTATCCTTTTGACTTGACATGGCTTTGACTCTCTTTATACTGTATCTTTTGCCTAGGTGGTGATAGTGCAACTTGAGTTGAAAGATATCAAAGGAGGGGAGTTGGAGCAAGAATACTCTTGCTCTTTAGCTGAATTTCCCGATCTGATGGTTATTGCTGAACAGGGTGGACCGAGATTTGGTGAATCGTTGTTTTTTCAGCTACGCTTTCAGCGTTCGGGTCAGTTTGTTGAGGTAGATGCTTCGCTCGAAGCTGTTGTTGAGTTACAATGTGGTCGTTGCCTGCAGGATTTTAAACAGCCTTTAGCTGAGTCATTTTCTCTTACGTTTGTTCCACAGCCTGAAGATGATGAATCCGGGGAAGAGGACGTTGAACTTGAAACGAATGAGCTTGGTTTGATCCCTTATCGGGATGATATTTTAAAATTGCAGGAGCCACTGCAGGAACAACTTCTTATGGCTGTTCCTATCAGCCCGATCTGCAAAACATCCTGTCGCGGCCTCTGCCCTTCATGTGGTGTGAATTTGAATATAGAAAAATGTGATTGTGTCCGAAAACCTTTTAATAGCAAGTTTAATATTCTCGCTGATATCGATTTTAAAAAGACCTGATTCCAGTATGGACAGGGACAATATAACAGAGTCATAAACAAATCATTGTTTGAATTGTAAGGAGAAAATCAATGGCAGTACCAAAGAAAAAAACATCTAAGTCTAAAAAGAATATGCGTCGTTCCCATGATGCGATTACCGCACCAAGCATCTCCGTATGTCCTCAATGTCAAGAACCTAAATTGCCTCATCGTGTCTGCCCGCACTGTGGAACCTATAAAGGTAAAGAAGTTATCGCCAGTGAAACAGTCTAATCTGGCTGAAGACTGAATATGACAATTAAAATTGCCGTAGATGCCATGGGCGGGGATAACTCACCCGCCGCTGAAGTTGCCGGAGCTGTTGCCGCCTGCCAAGAGTGGGGTTGTGAAGTTATCCTTGTTGGTGATAGTGGACGAATTCAGGCAGAACTCGACAAACATCAGACCCAAAATTTGAGTCTTGATATTCATCATGCCAGTGAAATTGTTACCATGCATGATTCTCCTTCGGATGTATTTCGTAAGAAGAAGGATTCATCGATGCGGGTTGCTTTCGATCTGGTTAAACAGGGTGACGCATCGGCTGTTGTCAGTGCCGGAAATTCCGGAGCTGTTATGGCGTGTGGAATGTTGATTCTGGGGCGCATCAGGGGGGTTGATCGCCCGGCGATCGGTACTTTTTTGCCCAACTTGAATGATCAGACGATGGTTCTAGATATGGGTGCAAATGTAGATTGTAAACCCCTACATCTATATCAGTTTGCCATCATGGGCAGTCTCTACGTTGAGTATTTACTTGGTAAGCACAGACCCCGGGTTGGTTTGCTCTCAAACGGCGAGGAAGAGAGTAAGGGAAATGATCTGACCCGAAAAACCCATAAAAAGCTATTGACCAATTCATCGTTAAACTATCTGGGATATGTCGAAGGTGGTGATATCTACAATGGCTCCGTCGATGTTGTGATCTGCGATGGTTTTGTTGGAAATGTCGTGTTGAAAACATCAGAGGGTCTGGCGGTTGCAATTGGAACAATGTTGAAACAGGAAATTAAAAAAAATTTCCTGGCCAAACTGGGCTATCTTTTAGGCCGCTCAGCATTCACTGCTTTTAAGCAAAGAACCAATCCTGCGGAATATGGCGGTGCCCCATTACTTGGTATTGCCGGAGTTGGAATTATCTGTCATGGCGGCTCCGATTCGAGGGCGATCAGTGTAGCTATTCGCCAGGCAGGAGAATCTGTGAATATTCACTTTGAGGAAAAGCTGGCTACATTACTTTAAAATAGTGTGAGTTGGTTTTATCATTATAGATAAAGGAGTCACCAGAATATGAAGTCACGTATTATTGGTACCGGATCTTATTTGCCTGAAAATATCATGACGAATTACGATCTTGAAAAAATGGTCGATACCAGTCACGACTGGATTGTTGCCAGAACCGGGATTGAAGAGCGACGTATTGCTGCGGAAGATCAATGTACTTCTGATCTGGGAACGATTGCCGCACAACGAGCTATGGATATGGCTGGAGTTACGGCTGACCAGATTGACCTCATTGTCATGGGTACAATTACCGGTGATTATCCCTGGCCGGCAACTGCCTGTATTGTTCAGGATAATCTCGGAGCAAAAAATGCCTTTGCTTACGATGTTTCAGCTGCCTGTAGCGGTTTTTTGTTTGCTTTGTCATGTGCTGATGACTTTCTTATGTCGGGTCGTGGTAAGAGGGCTCTGGTTATTGGTGCTGAGACTTTCAGCCGGATTGTTGACTGGACCGATCGTAATACCTGTGTCCTGTTTGGAGACGGTGCCGGTGCTGTCCTGCTGGAAGCGCAGGAAGGTGACTCTGGAGTGTTGTCCTGTCATTTGCACTCAGATGGGAAATATTTTGAGCTTCTCTGCCAGAAGGGATTTGGTGCAAAGAACCCACCTTCTATTGAAGGGATTGAGGCAAAACTGCCATTTATAACGATGCAGGGGAATGAAGTTTTTAAAGTTGCGGTCCGTTCTATGACTCAAGTTTCAAAAGATGCACTGGCCGCAAATGGTTTTACCAGTGCTGATGTTGCTCAGTTTATCCCTCATCAGGCTAATCTGCGGATTTTGGAAGCAACCACCAAGCGTCTTGGCTTGACCAAAGAACAAAGCTTTATCAATGTTAACAAGTATGGTAATACTTCGGGCGCAACGATTCCAATAGCTATAGATGAGGCGAATCATCAAGGCTTGCTGAAAGAGGGCGATCTGCTTTTATCCGCAGCTTTTGGTGGCGGTTTTACCTGGGGTTCGACGTTGATACGCTGGTAAATTTCACTGTCAGGATCGAATGATCCTGATCAAGGGTTTTTAATTGATGGATGCATTTGTATTTCCCGGGCAAGGCTCACAATATCCTGGGATGGGTAAAGAGCTAGCGGAAAACTTTAAAGCCGCCAAGCAAGTTTTTGAAGAAGCCAATGATGCTCTTGGTTTTGATCTAGAATCCCTCTGTTTTTCCGGATCAGAGAGTGACCTCAAGCTTACGGCAAATACGCAACCGGCTATTCTTACAGCCAGTATTGCTGCACTGAGGGTGCTTCAGGAAGAGGTCGGTCTGTCCCCATCTTATGTCGCTGGACACTCTTTGGGTGAATATTCTGCATTAGTATCTTCCGGGGTACTGGCTTTTGCTGATGCGGTTCGAATCGTACGCCAACGTGGTACCTTTATGCAGGAAGCTGTACCGGTTGGGGTTGGAGCTATGGCTGCCATCATCGGCATCGATCAGCAGAAATTATCAGATCTCTGTCAGGAAGTGTCTCAGGGTGAAGTTGTTGTTCCTGCTAACTACAATAGCCCCACCCAGATAGTGATCGCTGGTCATAAGAGTGCGGTTGAACGGGCAATTGTTCTAGCTAAGGAGCGAGGTGCTAAACGGGCAATGTTGTTGCCGGTGAGTGCTCCATTTCATTCATCTTTGATGGCTCCAGCAGCACAACGTTTACAGGGTGAGCTGGAATCAATCACTATCTCACCTTTTATCTGCCCCCTGGTCAGTAATGTAGAGGCTGCCCCTTATCAAGAGGTCACCAGAGTGAAACCTCTTCTGGTAGATCAGGTTTGTGCCCCGGTTCGTTGGTCTGAATCGATTCAGAGTATGCAGAAAGCTGGTGTTGACCGGTATGTAGAGGTTGGTCCAGGGCGGGTTCTTTCAGGATTGAACAAACGGCTTGATCGAACCGCAACCCACAAAAATATGGGTGATGTTGCCAGTTTAAGAGATCTTCAAGGATAATGTGGTATATTGATTCAGTAGCCAAGTTGAAGGAGAAATTTTATGGTTCAGAATAGAGTAGCATTAGTGACGGGTGCTTCACGTGGTATCGGTCGCAGTATCTCATTAGCACTGGCGGCTCAGGGAGCTAAAATTGTCGCTGTGGATGTGGATCTGCAGGCAACCGAAGATTTTGTTGCCGAGCTCAAAGCTGCCGGGACAGAAGCTGTTGCTGTTCAAGGAAATGTCACTGTTGCTGCAGATGTTGAGGAGATGGTCAAGGTCGCCAAAGAAACCTTTGATCAAATTGATATTTTGGTTAATAATGCCGGTATTACTCGTGACGCATTGTTACTCAGAATGAAAGAAGCCGATTGGGATGCTGTGTTAGATGTCAACCTCAAAGGGGCATTTTTATGTACCCGTGCGGTATCTAAATTGATGACCAAGCAACGTTATGGGCGGATTATTAATATTGCATCGGTAGTCGGTCAGATGGGGAATGCAGGACAGGCGAATTATTGTGCCAGTAAAGCAGGGTTGATGGGCTTGACCCGTTCCAATGCTCGTGAATTGGCAAAACGTAATATCACTGTCAATGCCGTTGCCCCAGGATTTATTTCAACAGCGATGACGGATGCTCTCTCTGAAGAGAAGCGCCAGGAACTGGCAGCTCAAATCCCACTGGCAAGGTTGGGTTCGGCAGATGATATTGCCAATGCTGTTGTTTTTCTTGCGGCTGATAATACTGGTTATATCACCGGTCAAGTGATTGGTGTTAATGGTGGAATGTACATGTAGATAACGGGCTAACTTTTATAGCCTACATAACTTAAACAGGAGGAAAGTAAATGGCTTCTATTGAGGAAAGAGTAAAGCAGATTATCGCGGAGCAACTGGGTGTGGACGAAGAACAAGTCGTAGATAATGCTGCATTTATGGATGATCTGGGTGCCGATTCCCTGGATACCGTCGAGCTGGTTATGGCTCTGGAAGAAGAGTTTGATGTAGAAATCTCTGATGAAGATGCAGAGAAAATTCAGACTGTTAAAAATGCTATTGATTACGTCAATAAAGCTTCCTGATCAGCATTGGTGGTGTCGGATAGCAGATCTGACACCACCAATTTCATTACAACCGTAAAATTTGTAAACTCCATCATTTGTTAAAGAGAGTTTTTTATGCGTAGAGTCGTAGTCACTGGTCTTGGTGTCGTATCTCCCCTGGGAGTTGGAACAGAAAAAAACTGGTCTGCAGTTACAAGTGGTCAATCCGGGATAGCTAAAATAACCCGCTTTGATGCTTCTGATCTGCCAACGCAAATTGCTGGTGAAGTTAAAGATTTTCATGCCGAAGATTTTATTGAAAAGAAAGAGATCAAAAAGATGGATCTCTTCATTCAATATGGACTTGCTGCTGCTGACCTGGCTTTGCAGGATTCAGGACTTGAAATCACCGAAGCCAATGCTGAGCGGGTTGGAGTTGTGGTCGGATCGGGTCTGGGTGGATTGCCTGCGATCGAAAAATATCACAATGTGATGCTTGAACGGGGTTATAAAAGAATTACCCCATTTTTTATCCCCATGCTGATTATCAATCTGGCTCCAGGGCATATTTCGATAAAGTTTGGCGCAAAAGG
>JAOZQF010000157.1 GCA_029932345.1 Desulfuromusa sp.
CTTATTAAACCGGGGGCAGTCTTTTTCGCCTCCGGTTTTTTTTTGCCTGAGCTGAGAGACCATCTGTAAAGTTTTCCGACACTATTAAAATGCAGTCAGAAATAGAACGTAAATTCAAATAGTTACAACATTGGCTAGATTGTTGCATATTAACCTAAAAGTACAATTTTATAGTTTCGTCCATTTAATTTTATAAATTAATCAATAGGAGAGGCTCTGACCTATGTTGATACCGGTTATGTATAAAAATGGAAATCACGATCAAGTCAAGGATTTCACCCTGCCGAAACTTATTGAAGATGATGGAATCATCAAATTTAAAAGAAGTAGTGGCTGGGTTATAGTAGGAACGGACAGAATTCGTGACATGCAAAAAACAGTACATTATAGCGGAAAAGAGAGACGCCAAAATCAGATCGAGACCGCTGAACTGATCAATATTTTCTAAAGTTGCAAACCTTCCATCAACAGCACCAATGTGCTATACCCCTGCACATGCAAAATACTGTACCTTTCCATATCGTTTTGGTCGAACCGGAAATCCCACCTAACACAGGGAATATCGGACGGCTCTGTGCTGCGACAAAAACCCACCTCCATCTGGTCGGAAAACTCGGCTTCTCCCTGGATGATAAACATATGAAGCGGGCAGGATTGGATTATTGGCCAGAAGTCAAACTGCATCGGTGGGAAACTTTGCAGCAGTTAAAAGAAACCAACCCTCAAGGGCGTTTCTGGTACACCTCCAAAAAGGCAACTCAGGGGTATACAGATATTACTTTTCAACCCGGGGATTTTTTGGTTTTTGGTAAAGAGACATTGGGTTTACCGGAAGAACTGCTTGCTGCTGAAGCTGAACGGTCAATTTTAATTCCGATCCTCTCCCCTGCGGTACGCAGTTTGAACCTGGCAAATTCAGCAGCAATCATCCTCTATGAAGCGTTGCGGCAAACCGGGCAGCTGGATAGATAAAAAAAGCCGGGCAACTTGTCCCGGCTTTTCTGTAACTATCATAGTACCCTGTAACCCATAAACTTTCGCATAAAAACCATAAATAATTCAGTTCACAGAATTGCTGGCTAAGCAAAAATTTCGACCTCCTAGGCGTAGCTTTTTTTCAGGGGTGAAGGCATACATATGTATGTCGAGATCCTGAAAAATAGCTGCAACACCGGAGGGCGGACTTTTTGCGACGCCATCAGATCATCCCCAGCAACTTACCGCTCCGTTCAAGAAATCCAGCCATCCGTTCTTTACTGATCGCCTGATGTGACAGCATCGCCAGATCGTAGATCTGCTCTATCAGCATCGCAGCGGACTCCTTGTCTCCCTCATCCTGCAACTTGATAATTCTTTCAACCGCCGGGCTGGCGGTATTGACCATCAAGGTGTGATCAGAAAAGAGATCAGGCATATCACCCCCCGGACCCATCATCTGGGTCATCTCTTTAAAGCGGCGGGACTGCTCGTTGAGAAGAATAATCCCGGGGACACTGTCATCTTTCAGTGTTTCAATCCGAATCGTCAAACCCTTAATATCCAATTCATCCTTGAAAATCTGTTCGATTTTCTCACCCTTGGTTTTGTTATCAGCCCCTTCCACAATCTCCTGACTGGGGTCAGATTCCAAAAGATTTTCGGTGATATCAGAATCAACCCGCTCAAACTTCAAATCTGAGTTTTTAGATTCCAGAAACTGGATAAAATGGTTATCAATCATCGCATCCAGAATTAACGCTTCCATCCCCTGCGATTTAAACAGCTTCAGATAGGTCGCCTGAGTCCCCTCATCATTGGCATAGTAGATTTTATTCTCATGCTTCTCTTTCGCGCGCTCAAGATAATCTGGAAGAGTCGTGTATTTATCGTCACCGGTGGCACGGTAAATAACTGAATCTTTCACCTTTTCGTAAAACTTGTCCTCGCGCATCATCCCGTATTTGATAAAAGAATGGATATCCTCCCAGATTGGTTCGAAAGCTTCACCATCCTTTTTCGCCAGATCAACAATTTTAGCAGCAACACGGCCACTGATAACCTCACGAATCTTGCGGACTTGAGGATCATTCTGCAAGTAACTCCTGGAAACATTGAGGGGAAGATCAGGAGCATCCAGACACCCTTGCAAGGGGGTCAGGAACTCAGGAATCAGCTCCGGAGTATTATCGGAGACAAAAACCTGATTACAATAGAGATTAATGTGACTCTTGGTGACATCAAATTCGTTGGTCAGATGGGGAAAATAGACAATCCCTTTGAGATTGAAAGGGAAGTCTATGTTCAGATGGATCCAGAACAACGGATCAGCCGACATCGGGTAGAGTTTCCGGTAAAACTCTTTATATTCATCATCGCTGATTTCAGAGGGACTTTTTGTCCAGAGAGGATTTTTATCGTTGATCTCTTCCCCTTCAAGGTTGATCGATACCGGTAAGAAGTTACAGAACTTTTTGATCACCTCACCGGTGCCGGCAGGATCCAGAAACTCTTTCTCTTCATCATTCAAATGGAGAATAACTTCGGTACCGCGATCTTTTTTATCGGTCGGTTCAATACTGTACTTAGTCGTCCCCTCACACTGCCAGTGAACCGCCTCAGCATCCTTCTGGTAGGAGAGTGTCCGGATCTCAACATTGTCAGCAACCATAAAGCTGGAATAGAAACCCAGACCAAAGTGACCGATAATCTGATTCTTATCTTCGAGATCTTTAAACTTTTCGATAAAATCTTCCGCCGATGAAAATGCGATCTGATTGATATATTTACGCACTTCATCCGCAGTCATGCCTATACCGTTATCACTCACGGTGATGGTTCCGGCATCTTTATCCAGATGAATATTGACTTTATACTCGTCTGCCAGTTGCAACCCTTCAACCAGGTTAGCATTCTGCAGTTTATGAATTGCATCAACTGCATTTGAAATCAGTTCACGCAGAAAAATATCCTTATCGCTGTACAACCATTTTTTGATGATCGGAAAGATATTTTCAGTATGGATTGAGATACTACCTTCTTCTTTTTCAACTTTGTCGGACATTCCCTATTTCTCCTTTATGGATATCGATTATCAATTTTGTGTGCGAAAAGATAAAAACTTTGATCAACTTTGTCAATTATAACAATACAACTGTAAAGTTTTCCGACAAAAAAGCTCACACCATAAACTGCTGTGTGAGCTTTTCCGTTTTTCAATATTTATTAATAATTTTATGATGTTACCATACTACCGACCACTTAAATCTACAGGTGAGTCTTTATAAACCTGATTAAACTCGCTGTTAGTTCCCTGCGTTGTTTTACATGCTGACAAAATCAACATTAACAACATCAATAAAAATACTAATTTCATCATTTTCACTCCTTATATAAACAGGGTGATTCTGATTTATCAGATCAATTCTCGGTCAAGAAGTACCTTTCATAGAAATCTTCCAGAGTACTCAGATGCTTGGTTTCATCGGCAAGCAACCGTTGAAAAAGAACCGCCATCGGTGCACCCTCGCAGCCAGCCATCAACCTTTTATAAAAATCGACAGCAGCTTTTTCAAGATAGATCGCATGAGCTAAAGCGGTACGAGCATCAGCATCGGGAGCAATCTCTTTTTGTTCAAAAACATAATTCAGGTTCATCGAGGGGATCTCCTTCTGGAGATCAGCAACATTACGATCATGTCCATCAAGGAGTGCCATTTCCAAGCGTTGCTTATGATTCAACTCCTCAATCGCTGCTTCACGTAAAATCGCCTTAGCCTGGCGATCTGTTACAATATCGATAGCATGCAGATAACTCCGAAAGCCTTCCTCCTCCATTTCAATCGCTTTTTCAAGAGCCGCCTCATAAGTGTAGCAAACACCGTCTTCTAAACCCATTGTCATCTCCTGTTTATAAAATAGAAAAGTTATAATTCAAAGCAACCAATTTCACGTTGAGAAAACCTACTTAAACACTCCAAGTAAGTAACATCAAATATTAACATACTGG
>JAOZQF010000036.1 GCA_029932345.1 Desulfuromusa sp.
CTTTTGCCGCCTGCCAGGCTGCTTCACATCCGGCCAATCCAGCACCGATAATTGTGATCTCTTCCATTTATGATGTCCTGTCGCACTAACCACAGAGGCACAGAGACACTGAGTAAAACTTTCTTTCTCCGTGACTCTGTGCCTCTGTGGTGAATATATTGATTTTGATCAATAACGTTTTTTAGATCAATTAGTCGTCAATAAATTATGATTCTTTTTTGGTTGTAGTTTTTTTCTTTGCCGGCGGTTTCTTTTTTTTGACTGTTTTTTTAGCCGAAGCTTTTTTGACCGGTGGGATTAACTCTTTTTCCCAATCGCACTCTTCCTGTGGACACCTTTGCACTGTCCCCCACCGTTTGGTCGTTTTGATCTCGGTGAGCGGCCAGCTACACTTTGGACAAGCCTCTTCCTTGGGCGGGTTCCAGAGGGCATATTTACATTTAGGGTAGCGATTACAGGAGTAGAAGATCTTTCCATAACGACTCTTCTTCTCCATCATTTCACCTTCACCACATTCGGGGCAGGTGATACCGAGAGATTTCGGTTTTTCGAGGGGCTGAATATTTTTACATTTCGGGTAACCGCTGCAAGCCAGAAATTTTCCGTAGCGGCCGGTTTTTATCAGCATTGGTGAGTCACACTTCTCACACTTTTCATCCGATACGACCGGCTCTTCAGCCTCCTGTCCATCACTATTAAGTGGCTCAGTGTGACGGCAGTCGGGAAATCCAGAACAGGCAAGAAAACGTCCTGATCGCCCCAATTTAATTACCAGCTCTTTGCCACATTCAGGACAAATTTTATCGGTTTTCTCAGTGGTGATGTCCGCTTTGCTGACCTCTTTATCTTTACGATGGAGCAGGGCGATAAAGGGATCCCAGAACTGTTTGATCAATGGAGTCCATGCCAGTTCCCCACGTGCGACCGCATCAAGTTCTTCTTCGAGAGTGGCGGTAAAATCGTAATCAACATACTGACTGAAATGTTCGGTCAACAATTTTGTGACGACTCGTCCGGTATCCTCAGGGAAGAAGGTCCGCTTTTCCAGTCGGACATATTTTCGGGTGACCAGAGTATTCATGATACTGGCATAGGTTGATGGACGACCAATACCGTACTCTTCCAGGGTTTTGACCAGACTGGCTTCAGTGAAGCGGGGTGGCGGTTGAGTGAAGTGCTGCTCCGGAGTTAATTGTTCTTTGGTGAGCTTTTCCCCTTCACTCAGTGGTGGTAACAGACCTTCTTTGTCCTCACTGTCACCATTATCATTGCCTTCAATATAGAGAGCCATAAAACCGGGGAAACGGATCACCTGTCCTGTGGCCCGGAAACTGTACCGCTCTCCTGCTGCAATATCGACGCTGGTGGCATCAAAAATTGCCTGGGTCATTTGTGATGCGACGGTCCGTTTCCAGATCAATTCATAGAGGCGCTGCTGATCCGAGGTCAGAAACTGTTTCACCTGGGCTGGAGTTCGGGCGATGGATGTCGGTCGCACCGCTTCGTGAGCCTCCTGGGCATTTTTACTTTTATTCTTGAAAGTCCGTGGTTTTTTCAGCGCATAGCTCTCATCGTAAAGCTGACAGATAACTTCACGTGCTTCACTGGTTGCCACAGTTGAAAGGGCAACGGAGTCGGTACGCATATAGGTGATCAGACCATGAGTCCCATCATCAACCTTGATTCCCTCGTAGAGTTTCTGGGCAACCGTCATGGTTTTTCGAGCTGAGAACCCGAGCTTGCGGCTGGCTTCCTGTTGCAGGGTACTGGTGGTGAAAGGTGGTGCTGGATTGCGTTTCCGTTCCTTCTTTTTTAGTGCTGTGACCTGAAACTCAACCTGCTTCAACTCGGCCAGGATATCTTCCGCTTGTTGCTGTGTCGTGATAGCGAATTTGGTCAGGGTTTTGCCATCACAACTGTGGAGTTTTGCTGAGAGTTGATTGTTGGCCAGATTGGCGAGCAGTGCTTCAATGCTCCAGTATTCGCGGGGGTTAAACGCATCGATTTCATCTTCACGTTCGCAGATCAGCCGCAGGGCAACCGATTGAACCCGTCCGGCAGAGAGTCCATAACGAATTTTTTTCCAGAGAAATGGCGACAGGTTAAAGCCAACCAGATAATCAAGAACCGAGCGAGCCTGCTGGGCATCAACAAAATCCCGATCAATTGTGCGTGGATGAGCCATCGCCTCAGTGATTGCTGACTGAGTAATTTCATGAAAAGTGACCCGTTTAACGATGGGTTTCCCGGCCTTTTCGTCAATCCCCAGGGCTTCCAAAAGATGCCAGGCGATAGCTTCCCCTTCGCGGTCGAGGTCAGTTGCGAGAATCAGTTCGTCACTTTTAGCAACCTCTTTTTTCAGCAGACTGATATGTTTGGTGCTGTCAGGGAGGATATGATATTTGGGTTTGAAATTGTCATCAATATCAACGGAGCCTTGCTTGCTTGGAAGAGCACGCACATGACCGTAGGAAGCAAGAACCTTATAACCCTTGCCGAGAAATTTTTCGATTGTTTTTGCTTTCGCCGGTGACTCGACGATAACCAGTGATTGTGCCATCGGTTTCCTCTAGTTGCCTCTTTCCTGATAACTCCGGATGGGCAGATGTGAAAAGGGTTTGTTACTGCACAACCCAATAATTTTAGTGATAAATACGCTTCCAGTCATTTTCCATAAAGTAATTTATCTCTCGTAACCAGAGATTACTCGAACCTGACAGGAGTATCAGGGAGGTGATTATTTTGATCTCCTGTTCATTGATGGGATCATCCGTCGAACGCAGTGCCCGATCAATGATCTCTTCCTGGGCTTCATTCGAGAGGAGACCCATGGTGCGAACCTTGATTAGAAAGCCTCTGGCTTTGTCGGTCAGTTTCTGTTGTTCCTCGCTACTGAATATCCGATAAGTGGGTGGCTCCATCAGTGGAGAAACAATTGCTGATTCGCTTTGAGGCTGCAGGGCAATCGTTTCCATCCAGGAGAGAGCATCGTTGATTTCTTCAGCATCAAAGCCAACCGAGATCAACTCCGTCATCAATTCCTGTTCACTGATCGTGGTCTCTTCTGCCCCCAGAACATATTGGGCGATCAGATTGACAATCGCCAGAACTCGTTCGCGCAAGGAACCTCCCAAAAGGGTTAAACTCTACAGTTATCCACGAATATAGTGGTTTCCAGGGAGTGTTTGTATCCCACCCCGGAGCTCTAGGTCGAGTAAAATAGCGGAAAGCTCCATGGGAGTCAAGCCGCATTCCCGGGCTATATCATCACTGTGTCGAGGTTCATGCCCGAGTAATTGAAAGACGCTCAGTGCTGGTCCCTCAAGTTGATCGGCAAAATTATTGTGTTGACTCTGCTTCTGCCTGGTTGGCTGGTTTGGCCAGAGTGATTGGAGGATATCATAAGCTTCTGTGACCAGTTGGGCCCCTTCTTTCAGTAGCCGATTGGTTCCTCTGCTGTTGGGGTTTTGCAGCGCCCCCGGAATGGCGAAAAGTTCGCGCCCCTGTTCCAGAGCAAAGTCCCCGGTAATTAATGAGCCGCTTTTTTCAGCAGCTTCGACAATCAGCACGCCTCGACTGAGACCACTGATGATTCGATTTCGTCCGGGAAAATGTCCGGCAAGCGGTGGTGTTTCCGGTGGATATTCGGTGATAATTGCATTCTTCTGCTGAATCTCATGGAATAGCTTGCTGTTCTCGGGGGGATAGATCCGATCGATGCCACAGCCGAGGACGGCGATAGTTGCTCCCTTGGCGTCAAGTGCACCCCGGTGTGCGGCACTGTCAACACCACGGGCCAGGCCACTGACGATACAGACTTCATGCTGTGCAAGGGTGTTTGCCAATTCTCTGGTCAAAGTCAATCCGGCACTGGTGGCTCGCCGCGAACCAACAATTGCAAAGCACTCCTGCTCCGGAAGTTGCCCGCGTAGGTACAGGAGAGCCGGTGGATCGTGAATTTCCCGTAACAGAGAGGGGTAAGCATCGTCCCAGAAACTGATCAGCTGGATCTGCTGTGATGCCAATGTGCGATAAGTTTGTTGGAATTTCTCTCCGTTTTCAGCCGGGATTTTGTGACAGAGAGCTTCGGTCAGACCTGCTTCCCGCCAATGCTGTGGTGGAGCTTGAAGGGCTGCATCGAAACTGCCAAAATAATGGTGGAGTTTAAACAGGGCAATACGCCCAAGCCCGGGGGTCAGATGGAGTCTCAGTAGGGCTTGCTGTGTTGTGTTCATTCTTCCCACCCCTCCCCAGTAAAGCAAGGTCATTGAGTAAAAATAAAAAAGGATTGAAGAGACTCCAATCCTTTTTTGTCATTCAATTTCTAACTGAAAATCCCAGAACTATCAATGGGTGACAACTGAAACATCGTCTCCAATAAATATTGAATCAACAGATTTTATGATCAGTGCAGAAGTTGTTTTCAACTTGGTTTCAACAGCGATCGCAGCACCAAGGACGACATCTGGTAGCTGCATCTCTCCGCTATGCTTGATAATCTCAGCAGAGGCGTTGCGGGGGCGGGAAATGTAAAAAAGATTTCCATTTGCCACGCCATCATCACTGCCTAAGTTAACAAAAATAACATCCTGGATCGATAAGGCCCCTTTTCCTGACCGTGAAGCAACAACATAACCTTTCTGATCAGTTGTCCCACGCTTCAATTCGATCTCTTTGCGTTGTGGAGTATATTCAAACAGCTCAGCCCCGCGCATAATTTCACCAAAAACATCACCAATCGTAGCAATCACTGTTTCACTCCGAACTTCGGTCACTTGCAGAAACCCCTGATTAGTCATCATGGTTCCAATTGGCTCATTGGTGTGTGGGTTTATGACCATATCGCCGCGTTTGTATATGCCGTAAGTATCACCAACAGTAACACCTGATATGTTTCTCATCTTGAGAAAAACAATATCATGTTTTGACAGTAAAATTCGGTTGTCGACTGAATCAACCACCATTCCGAATGGTTGCTCATCGGTCAGGATAAATCCGTTAGCACCGTCTGCTTTGATTGTGACGACATCTTCAGGTTCTTCTGCTGCTTCTACAATCGGTTTTTCTGCTTCCGGATAGGCGGGAATAATTTCCAGACGACCATCCAGAATCCGTACTTTTTGCCCTGGAAAAATCAAATGAGGGTTGCCGATGTCAGGATTTTTTGCCCAGACATTCGGCCAATAGTACGGGTCACCAATAAACTTTTCAGAAAGACTCCAGAGGGTATCCCCCTTCTTTATGGTATAAATTTGCTCTTGGGTCGCAATTGCCAGACTTGTTCCTGCTAAAACCAGCAAAAGAACCAGCATCGATAACCAGCGAAAGCTTATTCGTGTCATCAGTTCCCTTTCAGACAGAGCTGTAAACCGTCAATTGACCGGTTCCATGCTCTGGTAAAAATGTTGCGCTTCCTGACTTTCTGGATAACGGTTGCGCAACTGTTCTAGGATATTGTCGGCTTGTATCTGTAGCCCCTGTTGTTGGTAAATTTGTGCCAGTTGAATGAGTGCTGCAGGGGCTTTTTTCTGGGCGTTCGGATTGGCAATGATCTGTTGTAAATTCTCTACTGCCAGATTGGTTTTTCCCTGAGATAATTGTGCACTAGCTAACCAGTAGCGGGCGTTGGGGGAATACTGATGCTCTGGAAATCCCCGTAAAAATCCTTGAAAGCCAGTTTCAGCCGCAGCAAAGTTTCCAGCGGCCAGATTAGAAAATGCTTCCAGATAAGATGATGCTGATGCGGCAATAGTAACCGCTTCCTGATTTGGAATGATCTGATTTTGAGGTGTTGGTATGGCGATGATCGAAGCTGTTGACTCCGGTTGTTGTGGTGTTTCCAGGTTGTCTTGAATTTGTGCTGTGACCAGATTTTCTGCAGTTAATTGTTGTTGCAGCTGACTGATTTGCTGCTGTAACTGTTGTACTTGAGTTGCTTGCTCTTGTTGCTGTTGCTTTATTTCGTAGAGCTGCTCTTTCAGTGCTCCTGATGGAGCAATACCTGTTGTCGGAGCACAGGAACTGAGCAACAGAACCAACCCTGAGATTGGGATAAGTTTGATTATCTGGGCTGAGGGGGAGACTTTCATCAGTTTAAACGAGCTCCACAGCTTAATTTACGCAATAAACAATAAAAACTAATCTGTAAAAATTATAGTTTTCTTAACAGGTTGTCAAGCTGGAAAGATGAGAATACTCCAAAAAACTGGCTAACATCCCATTTTTTCTATAAAAACTTCCGAATCAGGAGGTTGAGATGGCGTTCTGACTGGAGAATGATTCCCCGTGACCCGGTATGTTGTTGTAAAAAGAGTCGTAGTTCAGAGCGTTTTTCCGCTGGAATCTCCTGATATTTGGGTAGCTTGTTGTTGTAAAAATCATCTGCATCGTCAAATAAAAAATCGACATCAAAACGATATGTTGGACTGAGTTCCCAACCAGCAAGATTTTTCATCGCAGCAATGGCTGCCACCTTGATCGTAGTCTCGGCGCCACTTCCGGCGCCAAAGCATTTTTTGACTTCAAGAAAAGAGCCGCCATTGCCAGGTTCAATGACAACAATCTTTCCCCCATTCCTCAGCAGTGTCCCGGAGTGATGGAGGTTGTCGACCATCTGGTCTGGTGAGATATGGTGAAGTGACAGGGTATAAATCACCAGATCAAACGATTGTTCCGGCAGGTTGGCAAAACCATCGGGAGTGTAGAGAAATTTAACGTTTTCAGCGGTAATATTCTTTTTCGCCTGCTCAAGAACCGCCTCATCCCGATCGGTTGCAACAATTTTTGCGGCATACTCCGCCATATCCCCGGTCATCCGACCGGTGCCGCAGCCAATTTCCAGAATCGTTGCTCCGGCGAGAGGCGCATGGATATTGATGGCGCGTATATATTTATTGTCGGGATCGAGAATCATATTTTTATCCAGAGAAGTTGTTTGTCAATTAGCACCAGTTATCTGGAGAATCAACTGGTAAACGCCGTTGCAATTCTGGATGTGAAAAAGCCGGGCCATTGCTGACCCAGCTTTTTTAAAAAAATTGGTGTCTATCGATTTTTCACTAAAAACTGTAACGAAGACCCAGCATAACATTATGGGATTGGTATTCGATATCAACACCGTCAATATCAGGGTCTTCAGTACCGAAGAAGCGATATTGAAGATCAATACTCAGTTGTTCTGTTGCAGCAAAGCCGCCGCCCAACATTATTTGATACGCCACGACATCGTCATCCTCTTTAGTGTCAGTATCATCAATGCCAGCAACGCTATCAATGTCGTATTCAACATTTGCGAAACCTAAACCTCCACCGATGAACGGTGTGAAGCGACTTCCATTTTTAAAATCATAATAAACATTCCCCATAAAGGAACCTGTTGTAACATCACCATTTAAATCGAATGTATCCCAACCATCAATTTTCATTTCATCAAAATCACTTACCCTGGAAGCAAGTTCCACTTCAATTCGACCCGCACTGCCAATGGTTGTACCAAGAGCGAAAGTTGCGACACCGCCATTGTCAAATGTGAGTTCACCAGTGTCACCATCCTCATCCAAATCGGCATCATTAAGAAAAACAGCACCTAGGTTTCCCGAGATATAGACTCCTGCAGAGGCTGTAGATACAGTAAATCCAACAAAAAGAGCGAGCGAGATCAATACTGCTAATAGATTTTTCATGATTCGGTTTCCTTTTCAATGTGGAAGAAGTTAATGTTAGGCTTGACTAATTATAGGCTCTTTTGATTTGATTATCAACATATAATGTGTAAGAATTTTATCAGTCTATCTGCTTCGCTTTACACGACTAATTTATTGGAGGGGGTAGCATCAACACCTCCATCTTTTGCTCCCTATAGTCTGCTTCAAAAATTCAGTTTATGTTATGCTCCAGCAGTTATTTTAATAGAAATTTGGTGGAGCATTGTAATGACCCAAAAGGTGAATAAAAAACGCCCCGAATTACTGTTACCTGCCGGGGATATGCAGAAGTTGAAAACAGCGATTCGCTTTGGTGCCGATGCGGTTTACCTGGGGACGGATGCTTTTGGGCTGCGTGCACATGCCGGTAATTTTGATGTCGAGCAGTTACTGACTGCCCGACAATTGACACATGAGGCCGGTGTCGCTCTCTATCTCACTCTCAATGCTTCGCTACGGCCCGATGAGTTTCCGCTTCTCGAAGATTTGCTTGAAGAGCTGAAACCTCTGGATCTGGATGCTTATATTATTGCCGATCCGGGGGTGCTGGCGACGATCCGCAAGATTGATCCCGACCGCTCGATCCATCTCTCGACCCAGAGCAACAGTTGTAATCCGCAGACTGCTGAATTCTGGCGTAGCTGTGGGGTCAGTCGTATTAATCTGGCGAGGGAATTAACTCTGGATGATATTTGCGGTTTTTCCGGAGAGACGACCATAGAACTGGAATGTTTTGTCCACGGTGCCATGTGTGTCGCTCACTCGGGGCGCTGTCTGCTGTCGACGGCATTGATCGGGCGCAGCGCTAACCGGGGGGATTGTGCTCAGCCGTGTCGCTGGAATTATGCTCTGGTAGAAGAGACCCGACCGGGGGAGAGTTTTGCCATCGAAGAGGATTATCGCGGTACCTATATTATGAACAGCCGTGACCTCTGCCTGGTTGAGCAGCTGCCACAATTGATTGCTGCCGGGATCGACAGTTTCAAAGTTGAAGGGCGGATGAAGAGTCTCTACTATGTTGCAACTGCTGCCCGGGTCTATCGTGATGCGATTGATCGACTCTGGATTGATCCCACCGATATCGATCCCCGCTGGCGGGAAGAACTGGAGAAGGTGAGTCATCGTCCCTACGATACCGGTTTTCTGTTTGGACATGAGGATGCCAAAATTCATGCGGCTGATACCCACTATATCCGTACTCACGATTTTGTTGGTTTTGTCCGACGGGACGAAACAGGACTCTGGGTCGAAGGGCGGAATCGGTTTCTCCTTGGGGATGAGGTTGAACTGATCGGACCACAGATGCGCCAGCAAAAGTTTCATGTCGATAGAATTCAGAATTTTTCCGGAGAGGATCTCCCTGCTGGACAGCCGAACTCACAACTTCGCCTGCAACTGCCCGACTGGGCCGAAGAGGGTGATCTGCTGCGGCTTAAAAGGGTGGCGAAATAGATGAAACTGCTGCTGTTATTCCTCTACCTGCTGGTGACAGTGATCCGCTTCGGCCTTGACTGGATTAATATCCGCCATCGTCAAAAGGGGAGAAAACCTCTGCCCGAAGTGTTTTCTGGACAGATTGATGAAGAGCGACTTGATCACAGTGATGCCTATGCTCTGGCCGGTGACCGGGTTGGTTTTGTTGAGGATGTCGTTGGTGTCACTTTGACCCTGGTTTTTTTATTTGGTGGCTTACTCCCCTGGTATGATCAGTTGATCGCCAGTTTTTCTCACAATTTTATTATCAGTGGATTGCTGTTTTTTGGCCTGTTAGCACTGGTGCAGATGGTTGTCGGAGTGCCGTTTTCTCTTTATAAAAATTTTGTTTTGGAAGAACGATTCGGGTTTAACCGGATGAGTTTTAAACTCTGGTGCAGTGATCTGTTAAAATCGTTGTTGATCGGTACTCTTCTGTTCTCTCTTCTGGCGGGTGGGGCACTGTGGCTGGTACAGCTGACACCGCAGAGCTGGTGGCTCTGGGTCTGGGGGTTTTGGGCGATTATCTCGCTGTTTCTCCTCTACCTTTCTCCCTATCTGATCGAACCGCTGTTTTTCAAGTTTACTCCGTTAGCCAAGGAGGATCTGGAATCTGATGTCCGGGAACTGCTGGAAAAAGCGGGAGCCCATGCCGGAAAAGTATTGCAGGTTGATGCTTCCCGCCGTAGTGGTCATAGCAACGCCTATTTTACCGGGATCGGTAAGGTGAAACGGGTGGTGCTGTTTGATACATTGATGGAGCAATTAGATAATAAAGAACTATTGGCGGTGCTGGCACATGAGTTGGGGCATTGGCGCTGCGGTCATATTCGTCAACAGTTGATCAAAAGTCAGATTGTTGTCCTATTTAGTTGCTGGCTGGCGTTTACCGTGCTGAACAGTCAGATCCTCCCCGGCTGGTTGGGATTAGAGCAGCTCTCGTTTGCCGGACAGGTGTTGGTGTTGGGCTGGTTGGGTTCGTTGCTCGGATTTTTCTGGACCCCCTTAAGTAGTTGGTGGTCACGTCGACATGAGCGTCAGGCCGATCAGTTTGCCATCAATATGGTGGGGAGTGGCCGAGAACTGGCATCTGGGCTGGTAAAACTGGCACGGGAAAATTTGAGTAATCTATTTCCCCACCCATGGTACGTGGCATTCTATTATTCCCATCCGTCATTGGTCGAGAGAGTTTTATGGCTGGAGCGGGGGAGAGTTGAGACGAAAGCGTCTGACTGACGCTGATAGGTATTTACAGTATGATTCTGTTTGGGCATCATTCTTCCTCAATCATCGTCATAAAACCAGCCACCTTCATTCGATAGAGCGACCCCAAAATTATACTCTTCTGTATCTTCAATTATCGCTTCGCGGCACGCTTGACGATGTTCTTCTTCAATAGCTGCTTCGTCAACAGCGGCTTGGTACTCATATGAATTCTGATGATCATATCTATCTTCTCCACATCCAGAGGGTATGCATCCAACTCTGTGGAATGTGTGTTACAGAGACAAACATAAATGACTTAGTGAGGATAATAGCTTCCTTGGTGAACCATCATGGGGCGTTCTTAGCGGATCTAAGTCAATCAGAGCATCCCCGCTGGTAGCTGAATAATGTTCTCAGTCAAGAGCTGTACGTCATCGCTATTATTAACCACGATCCCATAGGGGCACTGCTCATTTTCAATAAATTTCGTCAGCGATTTAAGTTGTGCCCGCCGCACACTCACTCCGAATTTTATTTCCACCGGAATGCGGATACCGGTCGGCGACGTCAGAATCAGATCGACCTCGGCTCCGCCACGAGTTCGGTAAAAAGAAAATCCCCAGGGGGCTGTTTCTACCGCCCGCAGTCCCTGAATAATCTCCTCGATAATAAATCCCTCAAAGGCCGATCCGGTTCCCGGTCGAGCATAGATCTGTTCAGGATCTCTCACATTCAGAAGATGGTGCAGCAAACCGCTGTCACGTAAATATCCACGCGACATTTTAACCACTGATTTACTCACTGTGCGTTCAAGACTTGAGAGTGTGCGCCAGATAAATGTTCCCTGGGCAATATCGATATAATCTCGTACCGCTGGTTCACTGATATTGAGCGAACGCCCAACTTCAGAACGATTAATAATCGTCCCCGACAGTTCTGACAGCATGCGGATGAAGCGACGAAAATTCTGGATATTAAGCCGTGGAAATAACCTGCGGATATCACGTTCAAGATAGGTTTGTTGATAGTTGACCATCCATTCGGCAAAAAACTCTTCTGATCCCTCAACAATGGGCTCAGGATAACCCCCTTTGAGGAAATGGTTCATGACCTGCTGTGTGTTAAGTGGCGGCAATAACTTTTTTAGCTCTGCCAGATGATCTTCTGCAGGGCTATCGTTCAGCAGGGAGTAGACAGGTGAAAGTGGCAACTGGTAGCGCTCATTCATCTTCAGCGTTCCCACTTCAATAATAGCAACTCGCCCTGCCAGGCTCTCAGAAATATTGTGCATCAGCTCTGCTGAGCTTGATCCCGTTAGCAGAAAGCGTCCCTTTTTACTGCGGTCTGCATCAACAACCCCCCGTAATTCTTTGAATAGCTGGGGAGATGATTGTGCTTCGTCGATAATGACAGATTCGGGATGCTGCTTGAAAAAGAAATCAAAATCGCCGGTAATCCGGTCAAAGTCGGTGCCCTTCTCCAGATCAAAATAACTCCACTCAGGGCAGATCTTTTTTGCCAGGGTGGTTTTACCGCTTTGTCGGGAGCCAGTCAGCACAACCACGGGAAAATGGTTCAATGTACGTTTGATTTTTTCTTCTACATTCCTGCTCAGCATTATAGAACCTCCAGTGCTCCCATTATTAACATGTAAAATTCGTCTGCTGCAATCGTTTTTTACATATAGACAGGCAATTTGAAGGCAATGCGATGGTAATGTATTTTACTGAAAGGTAAAAAATATTATTAAAAATAAAGATAAAATGACTCAAAAGTAGTAATTTCAGTAGGTTATGTTCTTGGCACGATTGTCGCTATCTATGGAGATACAAACCCATAGGAGGCACAACATGTTTCAAGTACACAATCCAGCACAACACACTTTTAACTGGTACTGCAATCTCATTGGTGCGCAACAAAATGATACTGCCCCTGCGGCCGAAAGATTACGGGATATCGTTAAAAAAATCCGGACAGGCTACAGATCTCCCTTCGGAACCAAATTTTCCTATGGACAGCAATCATTTCAAAACGGCTACCTGGTTGCCTATTTCCCCTACTATATTGAACCGATCTACCACGTGCTGAAATTGGCCGATTTACCGGATGAGCTATTCAACCAAGACAATTTGCAGGTCAGCTTTTTTGGTGGGGGCCCTTGCCCGGAAGCTTTGGGACTGGCAGCTTATTTGCGGGAGAAAGCACCAAATCTAAAGTCGGTTGATATTTCGATCTTTGACCTGGAGAATAGTTGGAATACAATTCAACAGGGCTTACTTCCTGAAATGCTGCCAGACTATGCTGCTGAACAAACTAGTTATTCAATCCAGAGTCGCAGCTGCAATGTCGCAAAATGCGATGCTATGAAATGTAGCAACAGTTCGGCAATTGCAGCCAGCGAAATAATTGTTGCCCAGAATTTTCTGGCAGAAGTTCAGACCAATTACGATACAACGATTGATGCCTTTGAAGGGATCGTCCGTCGTTCCAATTGTCGTTATCTGGTTTTTGTTGAGAACAATTATTCTGAAAACCGAGGTATGCTTGATATTATCAACTGTCGTCTTCACAGCAAGGGGTTGTCGACTGGTTTGGCTGAGATTGATTACAATGAAATTTGTCCAAATTTTACTCTGCCAGATATTTTGCATAACAACCTTTTTACTGGGGAGAGTGGATTGATCGCCAAAAAATACGTAAAGTACCATTCCATGGTTATAGAAATTGCGAGGTCATAAGCCATGATTATTTCTGCCAGCAGGCGCACCGACATCCCGGCATTTTACAGTGCCTGGTTTATGAACCGGGTGCGTGAAGGTTTTTTCTATCGGGTCAACCCTTTTAACAGCGATCAGGTTTCCGGCTTCAGCTTAAAACCGGAGCATGTTGATGCGATTTGCTTCTGGACAAAGAACCCGAAGCCACTGATGCAACATCTGGATGAGCTGGATCAAATCGGTTTGAACTATTATTTTCAGTTTACTCTTAATCCCTACGGCAAAGAGTTTGAGCCCAATGTGCCATTGCTTGCTCAACGAATCGAAACCTTTCAGCAGTTGGCCGAAAGAATCGGGCCAAAACGGGTTGTCTGGCGTTACGATCCGGTGATTCTCACTACTGCGACAAATGTCGACTGGCACCTTGAACAGGTGGAGTCGATTGCTCAGCAGTTGGGATCATCCACGGAACGATTGGTGTTCAGTTTTTACGATTTTTACGGCAAAGGGCGCGGTCGTCTTCACGCGGCCCTAGAAGGAACCGGTATCGTTCTGGAAGATATTACCCGGCACGAAAACCGCCCGGATCTGGATGCTATCGTAAAGGGTTTTAAAGCCACCGCCGATCGTCATCAATTGGATATTTTTTCATGCAGTGAGGATTTTGATCTGGCGGCCAACGGGATCGAGCACGGTGCCTGCATTGACGGGACATTGATCCAGCAGTTATTCGGGGGTGAACCCTCCACCAAAAAGGATAAAAATCAACGTCCGGCTTGCGGCTGTGTTGAGTCGGTCGATATGGGAATCTACAATACCTGCCAGTTTCGTTGTTCTTACTGCTACGCCAATTTCAACGAAGGGGTCATCAATAATAATCGTCTCAAACATGATGTCAATGATCCGGCGCTGCTGGGGCAGCACGACCGAACTATCGAAATTCAGGATTCACTGAACAAAAAAAAGAAACAGAAACCACAACAGCCCGATCTTTTTTCAAATCTGGCAAAATAGGGGGAAATTATGTCTGTCAACAAAGTGATTCTGGTCGGCAATTTGGGTAAAGATCCCGAATTGATCAAAACTCCAGCGGGAACATCTCTCTGTAAGTTTTCCATCGCGACAACCGAGCGGTTTAAAAACAGGCAGGGTGAAACGCAGGAAAAAACTGAATGGCATAATATTATTGCCTGGGGTGGACTGGCTGAAACCTGTGGCAAATGGCTGCATAAAGGGAAACAGGTTTATATCGAGGGAAAACTGCAGACCAGCAACTACGAGGATAATGACGGCAACAAGCGTTACCGCTCCGAGATTGTTGCAAGCAGCATGCAGATGCTGGGACGGGCATCCGAATCTAATGAAACGGACATTCCAGCCCCTCGGACTGAAGGTTTTAGCAAAGGCTACCCTGATAATTTGGATAAGGATGACATTCCATTTTGAGATAGATGACATGTTGGCTATTTGACAAAATGCACACAATGGGCTAATATTTGAAAATGAAAGATTTTGAATGGAATGAAGATAAGAACCAATGGCTGAAGCAATATCGAAGCATCTCTTTTGAAGAGGTTGCCTACTATATTGAAAATGGTGGCTTGATTGATAGTTATG
>JAOZQF010000158.1 GCA_029932345.1 Desulfuromusa sp.
ATGCCGAGGCACTGCACATGGCAAATGATGTCGATTTCGGACTTGCCGCATCGGTGTTCACCAAAGATGTCGGCCGGGCCATGAGGATGTCAGCCAAGATAGAAGCTGGAACCGTCTGGATCAATGATCACCTGCCACTCGCTTCTGAAACACCACATGGCGGCTTTAAACAATCTGGCTTTGGCAAAGACTTGTCCGCCGAAGCGGTAAGAGACTATCAGGTCACCAAGCATGTCATGGTAACACTTTAACTGAATACGCCTAACCGTATAGAGAGTCGCCGGAGCGAGGTAAGTCAAAAGCCTCACTCCGGTGAAAGGCGAAGTGAATAATAAAAGACGAGAATATCTATTTGTCCATATCTAATTATATTTAATTCAAAAAGAAAGGTGAACCAGTATGGAAGAAACAATGTCAGTTCTTAAGGATAACCCCCAGCGGCCGAAATTAAATTTATTATCTTTGTCGGTTGCCGCTGGCATCTGTCTAGTTTTTTGGCTCCTTGCTGTCACTCATGATCCCAATGAATCCTGGGGAATTATAAGCGTTTTACCCACCATCTTCGTTCTGGCGGTGGCTATTTACTCAAGAAAACCATTTGAATCTTTGCTGGCTGGATGTGTTGCCGGGTATATCATGTTGCATAAGACCGACATTGTTACCCCTTTCTGCGACGGTATTTCTACCGTTCTGGGTAACGAAACTATCATCTGGATCGTTTTAGTTTGTGGTCTTATGGGTGGGTTAATAACGCTTTTAGAATTAAGCGGTTGCCTTGGCAGTTTCAGTCAATGGCTGCAAGGTAAAATAAAAAGCAGGAAGCAGTCATTAGTCACCACATTCATTATTGGATTAGTGGTTTTTATTGATGATTATCTAAATTGTCTGGCAGTTTCATCTGCGATGAAAAAATTAACTGATTATTACAACGTATCAAGGGAAAAGCTTTCATTCATCATTGATTCAACTGCTGCCCCCATGTGTGTCATTGTCCCGATCTCAACCTGGGCGGTTTTCTTTGCCGGCCTGCTTGAGGAAAATGGGCTGGCAGAGGCAGGAGAAGGAATGAGCCTCTATATTTCCTCCATTCCTTACATGGCCTATGGTTGGTGTGCTCTGCTGGTTGTTTTTCTCGTCTGTATCGGCGTTATTGGTGATTTTGGCCCAATGAAAAAAGCTGAAAAACGGGCCAAGGAAGGTCAACCCATCCCGGATGATTTCATCGGTCAGGAGATTGAAGTACCTATGAATGCGGGTAAGCAAGTCAGTATGGGAATGGGAATGCTGAACTTTTTCTTGCCGATGATCTTGTTGATTGGCTCAACAGTCTATTATGAGATTGATTTACTCAGAGGTGTTGTACTCACCCTCGCGGTCACTGTCTTATTGTATTATGCTCAGGGGATATTGTCCTTTAATGACCAGGTCAAAGGCCTTTTTACCGGATTCGAAATCATGTTTTACCCTTTATCCACGGTTTTTGCCGGTTTTCTCTTAAAAGACATCAACGATAGCTTAGGGATGACCCAGTATATTATCAATGGGGTGACACCCTTTATGACCCACGAACTGTTACCTGCGATCGTCTTTGTCGTAATGGCTTTCGTGGTATTTGGTACCGCATCAAGTTGGGGCGTATTTATTATTGCAATTCCGATTGTCGTACCAATTGCGATCAGCGTCGATGCCAATATCCCGCTGGTTATTGGTGCTCTCCTTTCTGCTTCATCATTTGGCAGCCACGCATGTTTCTTTAGTGATTCGACAGTTCTGGCAGCTCAAGGTGCCGGGTGTTCACCGATGGCACATGCTTTTTCGCAAATACCCTATGCGATGATAGGTGCTACACTGGCCCTCATTACATTCCTGGTATTGGGCTATACCCTTAGCTGATTAAGGAAAGAACAAAAATGTCGACAAAGATAACGGGTTATCCCAAAGATGGTGGATTTAGAATGCCGGGCGAATTTGAGCGCCATGAAGGGTGCTGGATGGTGTGGCCGGAGCGCACAGATAATTTTAGACTCGGTGCAAAACCCGCCCAAAAGGCATACGCCGACGTTGCTCATGCTATCTCCCGCTTTGAACCTGTCACCATGCTGGCATCAAAATCTCAATTCAGCGCGGCCAGAGAAAACCTCGATCCGCAGATAAGGCTCATTGAAATGACGACGAATGATGCCTGGGTTCGTGACACCGGCCCAACTTTTGTTGTTAATGACCAGACCGGAGAGGTTCGAGGTATTGATTGGCGGTTTAATGCCTGGGGGGGACTGGTAGACGGGATTTACTTTCCTTGGGATCAGGATGACAAGGTAGCCCGAAAAATATGCGACATTGAGAGAAAGGATTATTACTCCCTCGAGGATTTTGTCCTTGAGGGAGGAGCCATACATGTGGATGGGGAAGGAACCTTGATTGTAACTGAAACCTGCCTGCTTCACGAAAGTAGAAATCCCCATTTATCAAAAGAAGAGATCGAAGATACGTTAAAAAACTATCTCAATCTGGAAAAAATCATCTGGCTACCGGAAGGTATCTATCTCGATGAAACCAATGAGCATATTGATAATATCCTCCACTTTATTGCCCCGGGGAAAATTGTTCTTGCCTGGACGGATGACCAGAGTGACCCGCAATATGAGATGAGTTTAAAGGCGTATAACGTCCTTTCCGCTGCCGTAGATGCCAAGGGGCGGAAGTTTGAAATTTTTAAGTTGCACACACCTGAACCCATCTTGATCACAGAAGAAGAAAGCCAAGGGGTTGATCGTATTGAAGGGACATTGCCGCGTAAAGCAGGAGACCGCCAGGCGGCATCCTACGCTAATTTTTATATTGCCAACGGTGCCGTGATCGTGCCGATTTTCAATGATGGAAAATATGACAAATTGGCAATTGATACATTGAAAAAGGCGATGCCGGAGCATGAGATCGTTCCGATATATGCAAGAGAAATCCTTTTGGGAGGCGGTAACATTCACTGCATCACCCAACAACAACCTCAGGGACAAATAAGAGGTTTGTGATTGAGGTATGGCCGTTTTTCCCTCTTACCGGGAAACCTGAAATATTGCCATGCTGTCCATGATTTATAACAAATGAATGGAAATGAGATGAATATAAAAAATATCGTTTTTGCAACCGATTTTTCAGATAATTCCATTCTCGCGTTTAACAGTGCCAAGAGTCTTGCTGTAGAGCACAATGCCAAACTTTTGATTCTTTTTGTCCAGAAGGATACGGAAGATACCCGCTTTCACTATTCTATCGCGCGTCTTTTACCTGAAGAGACCAAGGATATTGCCGAAAAAAATATTGAAGAGCATTTTTCCCATTTCATTGAGAAAAACGGAAGCGATTTTAAGAGTTACGAGAAAATCGTCAGGCACGGAAAGCCATTCGTGGAAATCATTAAACTCAGTGAGGAAAGGTCCGCTGATCTCATTGTCGTCGGCAGCCATGGACGCACTGGCATTGAACATGTCATGATCGGCAGCACCTCGGAACGCCTTGTCAGAAGATCGAAAATTCCTGTGCTGATTATTCCTGGGAAGCATTGATGGCGTCGCAAAAAGTACGACCTACAGCGTTGTAGGACGAAATTTCTGCTTAGCCATCTTATTTGTTTTACTGATTAACACTAATCAGGTTTGTTTTTGGAAGTCATCAATAAGGAATTTTGATTATGAGAGAAGTAACCGTTGCTGCAACGCAGATGACGATCAGTTGGGATAAAGAGGATAACGTGGATAAGGCAGAAGCGCTTATCCGTCAGGCTGCCGCTCAGGGCGCCAATATTATTCTGATTCAGGAATTGTTCGAGGCTCCCTATTTTTGTATCGAGCAGATGGAAAAGCATTTTGACCTGGCAACAACTCTGGAAGAAAATACGACCGTCAAACGTTTTCAACAGTTGGCTAAAGAGCTGGATGTAGTTCTCCCTTTCAGCTGGTTTG
>JAOZQF010000037.1 GCA_029932345.1 Desulfuromusa sp.
GGACACATGATCGTGATCTCTTGAATAATGCACTAACCTTCTACGCAGAACTGCGGGACAAATTCTCGATCAGTAAAGAAGAGTTTGTCAAAATGAATGAAATTCTCAGCAAAGCCAAACCACAGGGGGGTTATGCTGCAGAGACCTGGGCTCAAATTCAGGCAGCTCATGTCGGCTATGAGATGGGCAACGAACTCCTCGGTATGCTCTGCATCGTTGCTGACAAAACCAACTTCTACGATTTTAAGGTAGAGGATAACCTGGAAGTAACAATTCCAGAATACCTGCACGATCCTGAATTACAGGGAGCAATGAAAAAGGTTCTGGTACCACCACCAGCAACCAAAGCAGATGAAGTTGTCACCCCGGGCGGCGGAATGTACTACGCGCAGGAAGCACCGGGCATGCCTCCATTTATCACTGAGGGGATGCATTTTGACAAGGGGCAACCGCTATTTATTCTCGAAGTGATGAAAATGTTCAATAAGGTTCCAGCACCATTTGCTGGAACTATCGACAAAATCATTATTGAAGGTGGCGAGGGAACCATTGTTCAGAAGGGGCAACCGCTGTTTAAAGTGACTCCGGATGAAAAATTTGTTGAGGTTGATCCAAAAGCGGTGATAAAGGAAAAGCAAGTCAATACTAGCGAATATCTACAGATAATCTTGTAAATGACCATCGTATAGTAAAGTAAAAAAGGGCTCCAATTCATCTGGAGCCCTTTTTTTATTGGCTGGTTACAGGATCGCCAGACAGACTCTCCTGAATTTTGAAAATGTTAAGAATTCACTGACCACTGCCCATGTAGATTACAGTATTCACGGGCAGTCACATTAGCAGCGGTAACATTGAAAGTTGCCTCGGGCGCTTCACCCGGCTTTAAGTACTTACGATAGATTTTATCATCTGCCAACAACTCAATCCACTGAATGTAATGGGCATCTTCCATCGGGTGAGCCACATCGCCAACTGTGACAGTGATAGTACCTTCTCCGCGTGTAATCACCGGAACGTGCTTCTCCGTCGCGGCATCAACAGTGTTTTCCGTCATTTTATCCATATTTTTGCCACAGCAAATGAGCGATCCGCCACCGCTGTTCATCACCTCAACAATAACCCCGCAAATTGAGCATTTGTAAACTTCAAGACGTTTTGACATGAACTGTTTCTCCTTTTTTATGTGGGTAGCAAAAAACTATGCTACAAAATATTACCATTTTAGTCATAATAGCATATTCTTTAATCTTTTCAAGACTTGAAATTATTTTCATTATTATTACTGACCAAAATCTGAAAATTTCATATACTACAGATTGAGTTGACCGACTCTCTGCCCTTCAGGTGAGGTCAGAATGTCCACTCGGAATAGCATAACCTTCGGAGCTATCTTCAGGAACCCGGTGTGCCTGCCCGCCTTGGAGCGGGACGCCTGATGGGTTTACAGCTGGCTCCACTTTATTGGCACTCGATGTGAGTCCAATGACCCACGGTAGTGGTGGAGAGTCGCAGAAAGTAAAAGGGCCCACTTAAAATGCTGGAGCCCTTTTTAATGTCAGACTTCTTGTCTGGTTGAACTCAAGCAATGACTATTTCAGATGTAAAATTATAACTATTGACGTGACCCACCGGAGGAAAGATTTGACTGAATCACCTACGACCAGCAACGATTACACCCGTGTATTGATTGACGATAAAGAGATCATCCTTGTCGGTACCGCTCACATTTCCCAGGATTCTGTCGATACCGTTATCCGTACGATTGATGAGATTCTTCCCGATACCGTATGTGTCGAATTGGATACGCAGCGCTACCACTCACTGATCAACAAAAAGGGGTGGGAATCTCTCAACCTGAAAGAGCTTATCAAAAAGAAACAAGTTCCTTTTTTGCTGAGTAATCTGGCGCTCTCATCCTATCAGAAACGGATGGGTCTGCAAACCGGCGTTAAACCCGGTGCGGAGCTTGCGGCGGCTGCACAAACAGCTGAAGAGAGGGGAATGGGAGTTGAACTCGTCGATCGGAATATTCGCACCACCTTACTCAGAGTCTGGCGAAAAACCGGACTGTGGAATAAAACAAAAGTGATGGCATCACTGTTTGGTAGTTTATTTGAAAAACAGGAATTAAATGAAGAGGAACTTGCCAAGTTACGTGAAAGCGATACCCTCTCTGGTATGCTCGATGAAATGGGCAAGCTTCTCCCCTCGGTTAAACAAATTCTGGTTGATGAACGTGATACCTACATGGCATATCACATTCGCAACGCCCCAGGGGAAAAAATACTTGCAGTTGTTGGAGCGGCGCATCTTCCCGGAATCACCCGATTGCTGCAAGGGGATAAAATCAATCCTGAAACTATTTCTGAGATATCCATAATCCCCACGAAAACAACCTTTTCAAAGATAATCCCCTGGTTAATTCCGGGAATTGTCGTTGCGTTATTTATTGGCGGATTTTTTTTCGGCAACCGTGACCAGCTGGCAAATGCTGCTGTCGCCTGGATACTCGCTAACGGACTTTTTTCTGCATTGGGAGCCCTGTTGGCGCTTGGCCATCCAGTCACCATTCTCAGTGCTTTTATTGCCGCCCCGATAACCTCTCTCAATCCAACCATCGGTGCCGGATTTGTGACCGGCCTGGTGCAATCCTTTATTGCCCCGCCAACTGTTCATGATATGGAACACGTCGGCGAAGAGCTGATGTCGCTTAAAGGGTGGTGGCAAAACCGTTTAGCCAGAGTATTGTTGGTTTTCCTCTTTTCATCGATTGGGTCATCTATCGGCACCTTTGTTGCTTTAGGCTGGTTAAAAGATTTATTTTAACCGTCGTTCTGGCAGACACTTTCAGGCTTGAGATTAGAGCCAGCACCATAACAGCTTAAACACGCTGATTTTTTTATCGACAGGAGCTTCATTTTGAGTCCCCAATACCGACGTCAACAGTTTTTTTTAAAAACTTCATGGCGGGGAAATTCTCTCGTTCAAATTCTGATCTATACCAATCTTGTCCTTTTTACCCTGATGGTTCTTCATGGCACAATATTAGGTTTTGGGATGCAGGCAATTATGCACCCCTCGCCCCGCTTGATGGTTCATTGGGGGGGGCAATATTGGCCAATGGTTCTGGACCATGGTGAGTGGTGGCGGTGTATCACCTATGCCTTTACCCATGGTGGGTTGATTCATCTAGGTTTTAATATGGTCGTCCTCTACCAGGTGGGTCCCCTGCTCGAATCGGAAATTGGCTGGACTCGCCTGTTGACTGTCTATATTTTTGCCACTTTAGTTGCAACTTTAGCCGGCCTGTTCTGGCACCCGGTTACTGTTGTGGTCGGTGCATCTGGTGCAATTTTTGGTTTAATTGGGTTTTCCATCAGTTATTATCACCGAGTCGGTGGAGCAATCGGCATCCAACGCCGTAACTTTATGCTGCAGTGGGCATTACTGGCATTTGTCTTTGGTTTCATTGTTGGAGCCGACAATGCCGCACATTTAGGTGGCGCATTAGCAGGAATCGTTCTGGGCTGGTTTATGCCAGTCACGATTCGTGATCAGCAGAAAACGGAAAAATTATTCAGAGGGATCGCCATCCTTTGTGCCCTGATCACCGCTGTCAGCATTTTATTTATCCCACTCTCCTGGGTCATGACTTAAAAAGGGGTATCATGTCAAGAGACAAAGTTCCCGCAACTTCAGCGATCCGCCTCCTGAAACGACATAAAGTTAAATTTATTCCCCGCACCTATAAATATGAGGAGAAAGGGGGTACCCGGGTCAGTGCTCGAGAATTAAAGGTCGCAGAACACGAAATCATCAAAACCCTGGTGATGGAAGATGAGCAGCAACAACCGCTGATTGTTCTGATGCATGGGAACTGTGAAGTTTCGTTAAAACATTTAGCTCGGCAGTTAAAAGTTAAAAAGATTAATCCCTGTACCGCAGATAGGGCAGACAGCTTAACTGGTTATAAAACCGGTGGTATCTCCCCTTTTGGAACTCGTCAGAAACTACCAATTTATATGGAAGAAACCATCGCCACCCTGGAAAAATTGATAATTAATGGGGGTCGACGTGGGCTGCTGGTTGAGTTATCCCCTCAAGACCTGATTGATATCCTGAATCCGACACCTGTTTCCGTTGCCATCTGAATCTGGAGATAAATGATGCTTGAGCCTCGCTACGAAGAAGCTGCTGAATTTATTCGAAATGCCAACGCCATAGTCGTTACTGCCGGAGCGGGGATGGGGGTTGATTCAGGATTACCGGACTTTCGCGGAAACCGGGGGTTCTGGAACTATTATCCGATGTATGAACGTTTGGGGCTCAGCTTTATTCAAGCCGCAAATCCTGAGCATTTTGAAAATGACCCCCACTTTGGCTGGGGATTTTACGGTCACCGAACGAATCTTTATCGAGAGACGATTCCGCACCTTGGATTTGCAATACTTTTGCACTGGATCGATCAGTTTAACCTCGATTATTTTGTTGCAACATCAAATGTTGATGGACAATTTCAGAAAGCCGGGTTCTCTGAAGAGCGGATTTATGAAGTTCATGGCTCAATTCACCACCTGCAATGTACGATCCCCTGCAATCAAGACATCTGGCCAAATAATGCTGAATACTCTATCGATGAATCGACCATGCGGGCACAGGATGTCCCAAAATGCCCACAATGCCAGCGGGTTGCACGACCCAATATTTTGATGTTTGGGGATTATTCCTGGTTATCCAGACGTTCGGCCATTCAGGAAGAAAACTTCGATGAGTTCCTGCAACTTAACCACGACCAAAGCGTGGTTGTAGTTGAAATTGGTGCCGGCTCCTCGATCCCGACAATCCGCTATCTCAGCGAACAACTGGGTCAACAAAATTTGACCACCGTTATAAGAATCAACCCTCTCGAACCACAGATCAGAGCTCCCCATTTCTCCTTTGCCGGTGGGGGTGTCGACACTTTAGAGAAGATCCACAAGTTTCTGAAATAATAACCATCACCCTTGCCTATATGAACCTGAGAAATTAGCAATATCTTACTTTTCGCCATTGACAAGAGATTAATATAATGTGAATATGCCAATATCATATAGAGAGAAGAGAACCGTTAACCCTTCATAGGTTCACAACTGCGAGAAATTAATATGGCCAGAAAAAAAATGGGTGAAATCCTGATTGATAATGATGTGATCTCTCGGGATACTTTAAATAAGGCGCTGCTCAAACAAAAAGGGACTGATAAGCCAATTGGGAAAATTCTTGAAGACATGAAAGTCATTCCTGAGGATGAGATCGCAAAGGTAATCTCCAAACAGTTTGGGTTTCCTTTTGTTAAAGGATTTTCCCGACATCGCTTTCCCAAGAAGGTTCTCAATAACATCGACGCTGAATTTGCCCTGACACACCTGGTTTTCCCGCTGAAGATTGACAACACAACCCTTTACCTGGCGATGTCAAACCCCCTTGATATGGCACTACAGAGTGATCTCTCATTTAAGTTGGCACTGCGTGTTTCTCCCTGTGTTGCAACACCAAATGATATTAAGGCCGCGATCAAAAAACACTACCTTGTTGAAATTCCGATTGAGGCAGAAACGAATACGAAGAGTATCCTCTTGGTTGACAATCAGGAAATCGCCCTTAATAACATGTCAGCAGCTCTAGAAAACGAAGGTTACTCAGTATATAAAGCCAAAAATGGTGCCGAAGGATTAAAAATTACCACTCAGCTGAGCCCCGACTTGATCATTACCAGCACCGTCATGCCACGCATGGATGGGCCAGAGATGTTCAAGACGCTGCAAACCAACGGTGAAATCGACAATACTCCGGTTATTGCTGTCTCCTCACAAGCTAAAGCTGAAGAGGAGTATCGAATCCTTGATCTAGGTTTTTTTGATTTCATTAGTAAACCAATCAACCCGATACGGTTTCTGGCAAGAGTGAAACGCGCGCTGAAATACTACGATCATTAGTAATAAATTCAAAAATCCAGGTTGCTCCTCAGCCTTCAAAGGTCAGTATCATCCTGTTACAGAATAGCAGGAAGTATTCAGGATTAAAATCAACCAGAGAAACCGACTCACCTTCATCCGGGCATAGAGAAGTCCACATTGAACTGTTCTGCTAAACTAAAAAACCACTAAAAATCAAGATTTATTTACTGAAAGTAAGCAGATTCAGGGTGTTAGTGGGGTCGCTTTTCTTTGCCTAAATATTAAGCAAAGAGGAGGGAATAAGCCGGGGTGGGCAGTCAAAATAGCTGACAAGCAGTTGTGCACAGCACTATCCACAACAACTGTTCACAGCGGCAATCAGCAACTCAAAAAAAACAAATTATCAATTATAATTTCAACTATTTAAGCAGTTAAAAGAAAAGTTCACAGATCCTCGCCAACAGCACAATCCGCAGAATCACCCTTTAACTTGGCTAAAGCATGTGGAATAACTGGAAGCAGCACTTCAAAATTCTCTCGAGCCGCTCTGGGACTTCCAGGGAGGTTGATAATTAAAGTTTGTTGGCGGACCCCAACCAAGGCGCGTGAAAGCATTGCCCGTGGTGTTTTGGTTAAACTGGCAGCCCGCATTGCTTCCGCCATACCGGAAACCTGATAATCCAGAATTGCTTCGGTTGCCTGAGGAGTCACATCACGTGGACTCAACCCGGTACCACCGGTGGTGAGGATAAAATCAAGGTGGAGATCATCCACCCAATTCTTCAGCACTAGAATGATTTTCTCTCGGTCATCAGCAATAACCTGGTAACGTGAAACAGTTGCTATTTCTGCTACCATTTCAGCAAGTAGGGGGCCGCTTTCATCCTCACGCTCCCCACAAGAACCCTTATCTGAAAGGGTTAAAATTCCAGCCCGGTACCTATCTTCCATAATCGACAATCCCCAAGTTTATAAAATCAACTCAGCGTTTTTTAGTCATTAACATACGCTTTGCATTATTGACAATAGCCTGCCCTATTTCACGGCTCTTGGCTAACTCTCGAATATCCTTTTCTGACAAAAAAGTCATATAACGCATCGCTTTTTGCAGTGGAGTTCGCGGGTGAACGGCCAGAGCTTTCTTCATATCATAAAGCTTGACCCAGTCACGATTGAGCACAATAATCCGGATCATCTCTTCACTACTGCTACGACTTTTTGCAACATTTAAAACTTCCCCTTCCGAAATTCGAGGGTTATTCAAAACAGCAGTATTCACCAGCTTGTTTGATTCTCGAATTAACAGGGTACGCCACTCCTTGTCGCCAGTTAAAGCCATTTTAATTTTTTCAGAAACTGTCATATTCTGGAGCGACTGATATTTGGAAAGACCTTCAGCCTCAACTTCTTCTTCAGTTTCATCATCTTCTGCCGGAGTATCTGAACCAGATTGAGATTTATCAACGGGTTTCGGTTCCGGCTTAACAGCAGGTTCTATCCAACCAAGCCGGAGTTTCATCACCTTGTCAGCGTGAATATTGTTAATAATTGCGGTTCTTAAAACATCGGTCTTAAGCAGAATTTCATCATTATGCGAAAGGGCATCCAAAACATCACCGCGACTGTTTTCGGCAAGGAACAGGAGACTTTTAATTCCAACCATTCGGTGTGACAGGACCGCTCCCATGACGACCGCATCCTGATAGCGTAGCTTTACGATAAGATCAATAATAGAAGGATGTAGCTCCTCCTGACTTAGAGCAGACAACAGAATCTGTGTAGGGAGAGTTTTCAGAGTGCCGAGCGCTTCATCCTTAAGCTCTTGGTTCTCCCCATGATAAAAGATGAACAGAACAGTGACCAGGTTATGCCCTGACATCGGCAATGCACCACGAGCTGCAGCTAAGCGGACACTGTGCCCACCCCACTTGCTCATAATCTTGGACACTTCAGCAGGGATAACTATCTGAACTTTTTCCGTTCCTTGTTGTTCTTCAGTCAAGCAGACCTCATTTCTTCTCTAGCAGTTGTGTATGCAATCCCAAACGGGAAATATGTGCCGCGACTTCATTGGCGGTTTGTTGATCGGCCTGAAGCGCGACCAGCAAGGTACCATTCATCGAAACTTCGCTATCGACCAGTGACACTGCAATCTTTTGCAGTGTCAATTCATCCTGCATCTTAAGTGCCTTACTTTCCTGGTGAAAAGACCCAGCATAAACAGCTAACTTATCACCAAGGGGCAACAAAAATATAGATTTAACAGTTTTTTTCAGTTCCTTCAAGCGGTTCCGCGCCTCTGCCTCAGGATAGATACCTTCCAACAATCGGATCATTGTCACCTGGCCACGGCCTGGGATTTTTTGCGGCTGTAGTCCAAGCCCCTTCAACAGTCCGGTCGCCTGCTGCAAGTCCGCAGTGTTAATAAAGGGACCAACCGCCACAGTAAAGAGAGCAACCGCACTATCATCAACGGGAGCAGAGACAAAAGAATCTGCCTCGCTCTCTCCAAGCGGGGCTGCATCTCCATTATCGACGATGGCGACAGGAAGATCAATCTGCGGCCGAACCGGAACTGGAATCATCGGCGAGACATAGGGCCTCATTTGAGCGACCGGTAACGGTGGTACGGTTAAATTGCTGACGTAATAATAGCCGAAACCAAAAAAAGAGGCACACAGCAACAGCACAATCAACACCCGCAGCTGCTTTGTTTTTCTATCCTCAATAATAGTGCCCGATTGCTGCACCGCACCATCAACCGACTGCGAACTGGAGGAATCATCAAACAGGAGCGACTCAAGCCGTTGTTCTGTAACAACCTGATTGGTCTGCCCGGTAGCATCGTCGACCACTGTTGAAGTGTCCTGTTCCCCCACAACTATCTCTCCAGTACCTGATTAAAAAAACCGGGACACCACTCAATACAGGTGCCCCGGAGACAATTTTCAAGCCTTGTCCATACTTTCCAGAATCTTAGCCGTCTGATGCGTTGGCACCTCTTCGTATTTACTGAACTCCATGGAGAACATACCACGATCTGAGGTCATGGAACGCAATTCGGGAGCATATCGCAGCACCTCAGCCATGGGCACTTCAGCACGGATAACCTGACTGTTTGCCTGAGGCTCGACACCGACAACCTTACCGCGTCGTGAATTAAGGTCACCGATAACATCCCCCATACAATCATCGGGGACGGTCACTTCCATCTCCATAATTGGCTCCAACAACACCGGCTTACACACCTCCATAGCCTTTTTGAATGCCATTGATCCAGCAACCTTAAAGGCCATCTCTGATGAGTCGACCGAGTGATGAGAGCCATCGTATAAAGTAACCCGGACATCAACCACCTGATTTTTGGTCAAGGGACCGGTCTTCATCGCTTCGATAATCCCCTTATCAACAGCGGGGATATAGTTTCGCGGGATAACCCCCCCGACAATTTTATCAACGAATTCATAACCGGAACCACGCGGCAGCGGTTTAACTTCGATCCAGACATCACCAAACTGCCCTTTGCCACCAGATTGTTTCTTATACTTACCTTGCAACTGGGTGGAAGCTTTAATCGTCTCGCGATACGGAACCTTGGGTTCTTTAAGGAGGATCTCCGCACCATATTTACGTTTAAGCCGCTCCACCGCAACCTCCAGATGAACCTGCCCCATTCCGGAAAGAACCATCTCCTTGGTCTCGCTATCGCGAGTTATCCGTAAAGTTGGATCTTCTTCCATCAGCCTCTGTAAACCGGTATAAATTTTATCTTCATCCCCTTTACTCTTCCCTTCAAGGGCAAACGAGATGATTGGCTTGAGAGGAATCAGAGGTTCGTACATAACCTGATTTTTCAAGTCACAAAGAGTATCCCCGGTTGCTGTCACCTTCAACTTTGGCACCGCAATAATATCCCCCGCAGCAGCAAGATTAATGGCGTTCTGTTTTTTTCCTTCCAATTTTAAAATACTACTGATCCGTTCTTTTTCGTCTTTATTCGGATTATACACTTGCGTATCGCCCGACAAAGTCCCGGAATAGACCCGCATCAAAGAGAGCTTGCCGGCATAAGGGTCGTTGATGGTTTTAAAAACCATGGCAGAAAATGGTTCATCTTCACTTGGACGGCGTTCAACAACCTCATCGGTGTAAGGCTTAACACCGGTTTGAATCCCTTTATCGATGGGTGATGGCAGACAGGCAGTAATATAATCGAGAAGCAGGCGTACCCCGATGTTGGCAGTGGCACTACCACATAGCACAGCAGTGAATACACCCGTCAAAGTCCCTTCTCGCAGCCCGAACAGAATCTCCTCTTCGCTTAAGGTCTCCCCATCAAGGTACTTCTCCATTAAATCATCATCGGCTTCAGCAACCGCTTCAAGTAGTTGCTCATGCAGCCGATCAGCCTCATCCTGATATTCTGCAGGGATATCAACTTCATCGAAAGTTCCGGTTTCATCAAACTTGTAGACTTTTGCCTTCATTCGTACCAGGTCAATAATCCCCTTAAAATCCTCTTCCGCACCGATTGGCATGGTCACAACCACAGCACGCGCACCAAGAGACTTTTCCATTGCATCAACAGCTTTGAGAAAATTCGCCCGTTCCTTGTCCATTTTATTGACAAAAGCAATTCTTGGAACTTCAAATTTATCGCACCATTTCCAGATCTGCATCGTCTGGGATTTGACTCCCGATATTGCCGAGACAATGACCACTGCACCACCGAGAACGCGTAAGCAACGGCGGGTATCGTGCAAAAAGTTGCTGATGCCTGGAGTATCAACAATATGCAAACTATAATCGTTCCATAGACAATGGTTCAGGCTGGCACTCAGTGTCGCCTGACGTTTAATCTCTTCTTCCTCAAAATCCATTGCTGAGGTACCGTTGTCCACTTTCCCCAGTTTTTCACTCATCCCGGTATTGAATAAAATTGCCTCCACAAGTGAAGTTTTACCGGCACTGTTATGTGCCACAATTCCAAGATTTCTCAATTTTGTTGTGTCGTACTTACCCATGAATTGCTCCTTTTTTTTGAAAAAGCCTGCTACGGGTACCCGTGGCAGCAGTCCTCTATTTCATCGACGTCATTACGTCCAGATAACAGGGTCTGAAGGTTAGTTCCGATTTCTTTCGTAAAGTATCTGTAGCCCCTCCAAGGTTAAGAACGGTTCCACCTGATCAATACAATGAGTCGCAGCAGAGATGGGTGCAGCAAGACCACCCGTTGCAACAACCCTGGGCATTTCAGGCAGCTCCTTTTTCATTCGACTGACGATCCCTTCCACCAATCCAACATAGCCATAAAAAATTCCGGCTTGAATACTGTTGACCGTATTTTTTGCAATAATCTGATCCGGACACGAAAATCCAACCCGGGGCAACTTGCTCGCCCGCTCAAATAATGCATCGGCAGAGATACCCACACCTGGCGCAATGGCTCCCCCCTGATAACTGCCGTCCGGAGAGATCACATCAAAAGTTGTTGCTGTACCAAAATCGACCACAATCAGACCACAGCGGTTTTTTTCGTAAGCAGCAATGGCATTCACAATGCGGTCAGCACCAACTTCCCGCGGGTTGTCATACTTGATCGGCATACCGGTTTTCATTCCCGGTCCGACAATATAGGGAGTTAAACTGAAATATTTCTGACAAAGTCCGGTAAAAGTATCGAGCATCGGTGGAACAACACTTGAGACAATAACATCACTTAAATCTGAAAAATGCAATTTAGAAAGACGAAACAGATCATTGATTAACATGGCATATTCATCAACAGTTCGGTACTTATCTGTCCCAACCCGCCAATCTTCTAGCAACCGTGGACCGTCATAAATTCCCAGAACAGTATTACTGTTTCCTACATCAACAACCAATAACATACGATTTCTTAACTCCTGCCATCATCTTTTTAATGCTTCAACGGGTTGAATATCACCGGCAACAATTCGCTCAACGCTGCCATTGTTCAGTTGCAATCGCAACGCCCCGTCAAGATCAAGTCCCACAACTGTTCCACAACAACTATTCGCCCCCTGGTCAACTCTAACTTGTGTATTGATCAGCTTACAGAGGCTTTCCCAACGGCGTCTTATCGGCGTGAAACCCTCCCGCAGAAACTCCTGATAATGGAGATCAAGGCGCCGTAAAAATGTCTGTAAAAAAAACAACCGATCAACCCGTCTGCCAGTTTCCAGAAATGCCGAGGTTGCTGGATAATTGAGATCTTCAGGAAATTGGGTCGCCACCATATTGAGATTAATGCCGACCCCGAGGATAACAAAATGAATCTGCTCTGTCTCTGAATTCATCTCATTGAGCAAACCGGAAATTTTGGCGCCACTGGCTAATATATCGTTGGGCCATTTCACTTCTGTAGTTAGCTGACAAACTTCTTTAAGGGTTTCTGCAACGGCAACAGCAGAGAGGAACGTTAATTGGGGTGCCTGTTGAACAGGGATTTGCGGGCGCAACAGAATAGAACAGTAGAGATTGACTCCTGCTGGCGACTCCCAACGACGACCAAGGCGACCCCGACCGGCAGTTTGTCGATCGGCAACCACGATCGTCCCTTCAATGGCTCCCTCCTCACCCAATCGGCGAGCTTGCAGATTAGTTGAATCTGTTTCGGTCAATGCAACAACAGTCCGGCCAATCAACTGACAGCTCAACCCGTTTTCGATCTCTGCGGCCACTAATAAATCAGGGGTCGCCAACAGGCGGTAACCAAGGGAATGTTTAGCTTCAATTTCAAATCCTGCTTCACGCAATACCTTCACCTGTTTCCATACCGCAGCCCGGGAGATATGCAGCAAATGGCTGATTTTCTCTCCAGAAACATACTCTCCGGGATTATTACGGAACAAGTTGAGGATTCGGTCACGTGAAGTCAATGGATCTCCGATTAATTGAATAACATGGAAATATCAGCGGCTGAAACGGAATGGGTCAATGCACCAACAGAAATAATGTTGACACCGGTCTCAGCAATACCCCGCACCCGTTCCAAATTGACCCCACCAGAGGCCTCAACCAACGCACGGCCGGCAATCAGTTCAACACCTTGAGACATCTCCTCAAGGCTCATATTGTCCAGCATAATAATATCAGCACCCGCCTGGAGAGCTTCTTCAACCTCCACCAGATCACGCGTTTCAATTTCAATTTTGAGGGTATGAGGAATCTGCTCTTTTGCCCTGACAATCGCTGCAGATATTCCACCGGCGGCAACAATATGATTCTCTTTGATAAGCACCCCGTCAAACAAACCGATCCGATGGTTCCATCCACCCCCCATCCGGACAGAATATTTGTCCAGAGCCCGCAAGCCAGGAACCGTCTTGCGGGTATCAACGATTTTTGCCTTTGTCCCTTTCACCTCAGCAACATACTGAGCCGTTAAGCTGGCAATCCCACTCATTCGCTGCAATAGATTCAGAGCAACCCGTTCCCCCTGTAATAAGATTGAGGCTTTCCCTTTCAGCCAGGCAATCACTTCTCCCCGCTGCACCGTTTGACCATCAACAAAAAGTTTTTCAAAACGAACCTCGGAATCCAGTGCAGCAAATACTGCGGCAGCGACATCAAGTCCCGCTAAAGTAAAGTCTTCCCTGGCAACCAGTTCAGCGCGAGCAACAGCGTCCGGTGTGACCGTCACCGCAGACGTCACGTCGCCCAGACCAATATCCTCCGCCAATGCCGTACGGATAATTCGCTCAATTTCAAACTGCATTGGTAACACTCCAGACCGGGTCAGAACCCGTGAATACATCGATATAATTTGGGAAAAAGAACATAATTTATAGCATATCGTTTGTTGCTCTCGCAACCGAAAACACTGGCTTCCGTTGAGGGAATCTTCTTTACATTTCGATAACTTGTGGTAAAAATAAGTCTATAAAATAATGGACAAAATAAAGGTTTCGTAAAATTCTGTCAGACAGTGATTTAAAAGGGGCAACAGATGAAAAAACTGCTTGTTATTCTACTCCTTGGGCTCCCTCTGGTTTTGGGTGCCTGTGTCAGTAAAAATACCTTTCAACAAAAAGTCAATGAAGCTGATTTATTAACCCATGACGTGGCGGCTCTGTCGGCTACGGTGAGTAAATTGCGGCAAGACAAAGTATCTCTTCAAGATGACCTTTCCAACCTTAACGCCCGGCTGGTTGAGGTTTTACAGCAAAATTCAAAGCTGCAACAGGATTTACTGGCAGCCCAGGCGATGGAAGTGCGTCAGGAGGGAAACCTGACCCTTCATCAAAAGCGAATTGCCGCAATGAGCGAACAGCTGAGAGATATGCAGCAAACCAATGATCAATTGCTGACCACAATTGAAGAATTGAATCTGGCGGTGGAAAAAGAGAAGATCGCCAGAAAAGCACGCCTGGCAAAAGTCAAAAATACCTACAACCAACTTGTTGTTGCCCTGGAGAAAGAGATACAACGGGGCGAATTGACAATTTCAAACCTTGAGGGGCAATTATCGGTCAACCTGCTGAATAACATCCTTTTTGATTCTGGAAAAACCGCCATTAAACCGGAAGGTCAAAAAGTGCTCAAAAGTCTCGGCGATGTGTTGAATAAATTCCCCGACAAAGCTTTACAGATTGCCGGGCATACAGATAATGTTCAAATCAGTAGCCGGTTGATAGAGCGCTACCCTAGCA
>JAOZQF010000159.1 GCA_029932345.1 Desulfuromusa sp.
TCGCTGCCGAAATTATTTGAAAACCCCCATCCAATACTGTTGGATGGGGGTTTTTTTGTTTTGTAAATTTTATCTTCTTGAGGCTCTTTAGCCTGGCTCGATTTGGTAACCCTTGATCTTTCGATGGAGGTTGGATCGTTCCAGCCCGATCTCTTCTGCGGTTTTAGAAACATTCCAATCATTTCCCTGGAGTTTTTCCAGTAGAAATTGTTTTTCAAATAGCTCTTTTGCTTCGCGGTATGAGTTAGGTAGCCCTGACATAACCAGTCCGTTCAAGTTATTTGTTTGGTCATTCTGATTTATTCCATGTGGCAGGTCTGCCAGGTGAATTACATTACCAGGAGTCATGATAACCAGTCTTTCGATGAGATTTTTTAACTCTCTAACATTTCCGGGCCAGTTATAGTTTTTCAAAGAGTTTAAAGCCGATTCTGTCATTGACTTGATCTCGCGACTCTCCTTGCCGCAGAAGTGGTATAGAAAATGTTTACAAAGGAGGGGAATGTCATCCTTCCGTTTTCGTAGCGGTGGTACGTGGAAGGGGAGGACATTGAGTCGAAAAAAGAGATCTTCTCTGAATGTTCCGGTTCTTATTTCTTCCTGCAGATTTTTATTTGTGGCTGCAATAACTCGAACGTCAACCTCAATTGTTCTATTTCCTCCGACTCGATCAAATTTATGTTCTTGCAATATTCTTAATATTTTTGCTTGAGTTTTTAAACTCATATCACCAATTTCATCAAGGAACAGAGTCCCTCCATTGGCTTGATCAAACTTTCCTCTGCGTGCTGAAGTTGCGCCGGTAAAAGCTCCTTTTTCATGGCCAAAAAGTTCTGACTCAATAAGCTCTTCAGGAATCGCTGCACAGTTTATCTCAATAAAAGGTTTTTTAGATCGCGTTGATTGTTGATGGATTGCCCGTGCTACCAGCTCTTTTCCGGTCCCGTTTTCTCCGTTGATCAATACCCAACCAGAGCTCGGTGCCGCCATTTTAATCTGCTGTTTCAGCAGATCTATGGCTGAGCTGTTGCCAATCATCTGATAATCGTAACCAATTTTTTCTTTTAACGCCTTATTCTCAGCAACCAGCTGACCAATTTTCATTGCATTTTGTATTGATAGCAGAACTTTTTCAAGTGAGAGCGGCTTCTCAATAAAATCAAAAGCACCGAGACGGGTCGCTTTGACTGCTGTTTCAATAGATCCATGTCCACTCATCATCACGACCAATTGCTGAGGTTGTGTCTGTTTGATCTTTTTGAGTGTCTCCAGTCCATCTATCCCCGGCATCCAGATATCGAGCAAGATTAAGTCGGGGCTCTCTGACTGGAGTAAGGTCAGACACTCTTCACCCGTTGCGGCAAAGAATGTTTCAAATCCCTCATCTTCAAGGATCCCTTCTAGACTTTGGCGGATGCTAATTTCATCATCAACGATGAGTATACTTTTCATCGAAAATATCCTTATCTACGATTCAGTTGCTGGAAGTTCAATGATAAACAGAGAACCTTTTGGTTTGTTGTCTCTGACACGAATATAGCCATTATGGTCTGCTATGATAGTTGACACAATAGCCAAACCTAACCCTGTCCCGGTTTTTTTCGTTGAGAAGTAGGGTTCAAACAGCCTCGCCTTATCTTCTGCAGGAATGCCGCAACCGGAATCGGCAACTGTTATTGTGATAATTTTCAGTTCATGATTGTAGTAGGATTCAAGTTGAATGGTCCCCTCTCCAGCAATGGCAGCAATGGCATTTTCGAGCAGATTGATGATGACCCGCTTAATCTGCTCTCGATCAAATAGTGTGTCTGGCAGCTGTTGATCAAGTGATTGTTGAAAGGAGACCCGTTTGTGTGCCTCCCGGTAGAGAGTCACACACTCTTTGACGACTTCATTCAGATTGTTTTTACTCGGTTTCGTTGCTGGCATCCGAGCAAAGCTGGAAAATTCATTAACCAGGTTTTTTAACTCATCAACTTGATCACTGATCATTTTTGTACAGTCATCAAAAACCCGATCATCCTCTGGAAATTTTTTCAGGTAACGACGACGAAGGCGCTGCGCAGATAATTGGATCGGTGTCAGTGGGTTCTTGATCTCATGGGCAATACGTCTTGCAACCTCTCTCCATGCGGCCATTCGCTGTGCTTTAAACAGCTGAGTCAGATCATCAAATACAATAACCGTCCCGAGAAAGTTATTCTGCTTGTCACGCAAGGTTGTGAGATTGAGCATTAAAGTATATTTGTCATTACCAATCGGGATCGTCAATTGCTGCCGGACTGTTCCCCGTTCTGAATAGAATAATTCTTTGAGAAGCTCCATGATTTGTGGCATATAGCTCTGCGGAATTATATCACGAAAGTCTTTTCCCAGCATCTTTTCAGCGTTGAAATTGAGTAAGTTTTCGGCTGATTTATTAATTGTCGTCAGGTGACCTGAACGGTCAATAGAGATAACGCCAGCAGTCACGTTTGCCAGAATAATCTCCATGTAATCTCTGCGTCGATCAAGTTCAAGGTTAGAATTCAACAGTTCCTGGTTTGCAGTTGTAACTTCGATACGCCCCTGCCGTAAGTCGGTGGTCATTTTGTTGAAAGCATTGACCAGTGTCCCAATTTCATCTGTACTTCGAGTTTTCAGTTGAATATCAAGGTCACCAGATGCAACCTTGGTTGTTGCCGCCGCTAATTCCTGAATTGGAACGGTGATCCCGTTGGCAAGATGAAACCCAAACCAGGTTGCCAGAAAAATGATAACCAAGGCGATGAGGAGTAAAACAATAACGTAACTCTGTTGAATCTGCCCCCTGATTGACTTGGTAAGCTTATATTGATCAACAGAGGAGGAAATCTCTTTCATTTTATTGATTAAAGAGTAAGGGACATAATAGTTAACCACCACAACGCCAACAATATCCTTGGCGTTCCAGTTTGATTGAACCGGTACGATTCCTCGAATTAGGTCTGCTTTGCCAACTGGAGTGATCTGCGAGAAGCGGATTCCCTGAAGACCCTCCTGGACTGAATCTGAACTTGCAGCCGTAATTTCTATAATGGGAAGTTTTGCGTTGGCAACCCGAACCAGCTCCTCCTTTGTTGCCGAAAAAACTTCTACAATTCCAAGGTTGTACTCTTCCTGCTTCTCTTTGATCAGCTGCTTTAACTGGGGAAGGTTTTCTTCGTTAAGAAGTTTGTTCTCTTTGATTCTGTTACTCAGTTGATCAGCATAATAAAGGGCATTTGCCTCTGAATTACGATAATAGGTCTGTGCTACATCCAGGGATTCATCCAGAGCTTTTTCCACCTGAGTATTGAACCAACTGTCGATACTGCTGCTGATAAAACCTGCTGAGACAAAAAATAGTAACATCGTTGGAACTAACGACAGGGCAATAAATGCACCGATAAGCTTGCTGCGAAGTTTAGCTCCAGGAACCCCACGTCGGCGCTCAAGAAATAGTTTGAAGATATTACGAAAGATGAGAAACAGAAACAGGAGAACCAGAAGGATATTCAGGTTGATGACCGCAAGGGTAATCATACTGTTGCTGATTGGGAGCTGAGAGGTGAATTCCGCTAGATGATTTTCCAGTTGCGGGATTATAATCAACAGGAACAGGGCTAAAAATACCAGAAACCATTCACGCCGTATGCGGTGTGGCTTTTTCTTCTGTTTTGATTCCGGTAAGTCTATCGTCATATTCCATCCTGTTAGAAAATACATCAACATTCTATTGAATGCGCCCGAACAAAACAAGCATGATGGTGTAATTTAATAGATTGAAGTCCAAAACTTTGATACACCGGTTACATATTGTGTGGTAGAAAAAAGGTAGCCAAGGGAGACTTCATACAAAAACAGGCACTTGCTATGTCTAGCCAAGTACCTGTTTTTATTATGGAGCCACCCAACGGAGTTGAACCGTTGACCTGATCATTAC
>JAOZQF010000160.1 GCA_029932345.1 Desulfuromusa sp.
AGACCCGTCAATACTTTTTTTGAACTTTTTTTGCAGTTCAAAGTTTTCAGCAGGAACTACTTAATCTAACGTACTTTTTTCTTCTGCCTAGGAGTGTCAAAAGCGGCAAAACGGTTAACCAATCCACCTAGATATTGGAGTAAGAGGATGAAACCCTTCGAGCCTAACTACACCGCCTCAATAATGTAGTAATTTTTCTTGCCCTTCTGGACCAGAATGTACGCGCCATTAATCAGATCCGCCCCGGTCACCAGATACTCCTGATCGGTCAGCTTGGCCTTGTTCAAACTGAGCCCATTCCCCTTGATCGTCCGCCGCAACTCCCCCTTGGATGGAAAAACCTCAGTTTCCATCGCCAGCAGTTCCACAATCGGAACACCGGCGTCGAGCTTGATCCGGTCGATTTCAAAGGTCGGTACACCCTCGAACACCGCAAGGAAAGTCTCTTTATCCAGCTTGGCCAGACTCTCGGTTGTGGCTTTACCAAAAAGAATCTGCGAGGCTTCCACAGCCCTACTGTATTCATCTTCGTCATGAACCATACAGGTGACCTCTTTAGCCAGACGCTTCTGCAGCGGTCGCAGGTGCGGCGCAGCCCCCTGTTCTTCAACCAGGGCGGTCACCTCTTCTTCACTTAAGAGGGTAAAGATTTTGATGTACTTCTCCGCATCGGCATCAGAAACATTGAGCCAGAACTGATAGAACTTATATGGTGTTGTCAATTTCGGGTCGAGCCAGACATTGCCACTTTCTGTTTTTCCAAATTTACCACCGTCCGCTTTAGTGATAAGTGGGCAAGTGAGGGCAAAGGCTTCACCACCCTCCTTGCGACGGATAAGTTCCGTCCCGGTGGTAATATTCCCCCACTGGTCGGACCCACCCATCTGCAACTTGCAATTCTTCTCACGGTACAGATGTAAAAAATCGGTCCCCTGAACCAACTGATAGGAGAATTCGGTGAAGGACAGCCCCATCTTGGCATCTTCTCCAAGACGCTTTTTGACGCTTTCTTTGGCGATCATATAGTTGACCGTTATATGTTTGCCAATATCACGGATAAATTCGAGAAAACCAAACTCTTTCATCCAGTCATAATTATTGACCAGCTCGGCGGCGTTATCAGCATCCGATTCAAAATCGAGAAACTTTGCCAGCTGCTTTCTCAAACACTCTTCGTTATGACGAAGAGTTGGCTCATCGAGAAGATTGCGCTCAGCTGATTTTCCCGACGGATCACCAATCATCCCGGTTGCCCCGCCGACCAGCACTATCGGCTTATGACCTGCAATCTGAAGATGCTTGAGCATCATCACACTGACCAAATGGCCGATATGCAGCGAATCAGCAGTCGGATCGATCCCAACGTAGGCCGATGTCATCTCTTTTTGAAGTTGTTCTTCCGTCCCGGGCATGATGTCATGGATCATGCTGCGCCAGGTCAATTCTTCGACAAAATTCTTTTTCATATTTAAAGGGCTCATGAACCTTCCTGGAGACGCTCTATCGCTTCACAGCAACCGGTCTCTTCGTTAATCGTCAACACCACTGCACAAAGTTGCGGGTTCTTCTTCGCCACCTCCAGACGGACCGGCAGCTGAGTCAGAAAACGCTGCAATGCGGGCTCCTTCTGATTACCAATAATGGCATCCTGACTTCCCGACATACCGACATCAGTGAGGTACCCTGTCCCACCAGCAAGGATTCGCTCATCAGCGGTCTGGACATGGGTATGAGTCCCCACCACAGCCGAAACCCGGCCATCCAGATAAAAACCTAAAGCCTGCTTCTCACTGGTCGCCTCGGCATGAAAATCGACAAATATAATCGGTGTGGTCTTCTTCAGATCGTCAATCAGAACATCTGCAGCACGAAACGGACAATCGAGATTTTTCATAAATACCCGACCCTCAAGGTTCATGATCCCCACTTTAATCCCGGCAGCCGTCTCATAAATACCCTGACCGACACCCGGGAGTCCTGGAGGGTAATTTGCCGGGCGCAATAATCGGGGCTCACGATCCAGAATCGCCATGATCTCTTTTTTGTCCCAGATATGATTTCCACTGGTCACAACATCCACCCCGGCATCAAACAACTCACGAAGAACCGATGCAGTCAAACCATATCCTGCGGCAGCATTCTCACCGTTGGCAACAACCAGATCAATCAGATGGTGGTCGATCAAATGATTAAGGTGATCGGTCAGAGTCCTTCTTCCGGCACGGCCAACAATATCCCCAATAAATAACAATCTCACAGAATGCTCCAAATAAAAATCAGGGCTCGAACCACAAATTGCTTATTCAACAAATGTGGTTCGAGCCCGGCTATATTTTAAAAAAACCTGCTTACTTTGCGTATTCGACAGCCCTGGTTTCACGAATGACATTGACCCGAATCTGGCCGGGGTAAGTCATTTCCTGCTCAATTTTGCTGGCGATATCTTTTGCCAGCACGTGAGAGTAATCATCTGAAACTTGGTCACTGGAGACCATCACCCGGATTTCACGGCCGGCCTGGATAGCAAAACAACCCGTGACCCCATTGAAAGAGGTGCCGATCTGTTCAAGTTCACGCAACCGCTTAACATAAGTCTCTAAAGTTTCCCTGCGAGCTCCAGGACGGGCACCGGAGAGGGCATCAGCAGCCTGGGTCAAAATCGCCAGAACCGTTTCCGGCTTTTCATCCTCATGGTGAGCAGCGATAGCATGGACAATCTTCGGCGATTCACCATATTTACGTGCCAGATCCCCACCATTGACGGCATGCGATCCTTCCATTTCATGACTGACCGCTTTACCGATATCGTGAAGCAACCCGGCCCTTTTGGCCTGCTTGACATTAATCCCCAGCTCAGAAGCCATCATGCCACAAAGGAAGGCGACTTCAATGGAGTGAACCAGCACATTCTGCCCGTAGGAGGTTCGATACTTGAGCATGCCCAGCAATTTGATGATTTCAGGGTGAATACCGTGCACTCCGACATCGAAGGTTGCCTGCTCACCCGCCTGACGAATCTCTTCATCAACCTCCTCTTGAGCCTTTTCAACCAGTTCTTCAATCCGCGCCGGATGGATTCGACCATCAGCAATCAGCCGTTCCAGAGAAATTTTGGCAACCTCTCTTCGTACCGGATTGAATCCAGAAATCACTACAGCTTCAGGAGTATCATCAATAATCAGATCGATCCCGGTTGCTGCCTCAATTGCACGGATGTTCCGTCCCTCCCGGCCGATGATTCGCCCTTTCATCTCATCCGATGGAAGTGGAACAACGCTGACCGTCTTCTCTGCGACAAAATCGCCAGCGTAGCGCTGAATTGCCAAAGCCATAATTTTTTTGGCTTTTTTATCAGCAACTTCATGCGCCTCTTCCTCAATCTGTTTAATCCCCTTGGCGGCATCATGGCGTGCTTCGCTCAACATTGTTTCAATCAACTGCTGTTTGGCCTGCTCACCACTCATCCCGGAGATCTGTTCTAATTGTCTACGTTGTTCCGCATGCAATTTATCAATTTCTGCTGCCTTACTTTGTAACCGTTCGTTTTGCTGACGCTGTTGAGTTTCCCGAGTATTTAACTCTTCACTCTTCTTTTCGATATGGTCAGATTTACGCTCTAGGCTCTCCTCTTTCTGCTGCAGCCGGGTTTCGTGTCCCTGCAATTCTTTACGCAGTTCACGGGCTTCCTGCTCCCAATCGGTCTTCGCCTGAAGAACCACGTCTTTTGCCTGAAGGGTTGCCTCTTTGCGCAGGGCGTCAGCCTCTCTTCCGGCATCACTGACTAACTTTTCAGCCTCAACTTTGGCATTATTGACCGACGACTCAGATAGCTTCCGTCGCAAAATCATACCCAGGAAAACGCCCGCAGCTAAAGCCACCAAAACAAATATAATTGTCACAATATCAGTCTGCACGATAATATCCTCTCTT
>JAOZQF010000161.1 GCA_029932345.1 Desulfuromusa sp.
CGTCCAGATAGGTTCTTCCCGGTTGGATCAACTTTCGAGCTTGTTCCATGGCAGCGAGTACGATCTGGAAAATATCCCGCTGACGAGAGCTGAAACGTCCGCCAACCGGAATCGTTCGGGTATGATCTGACGCATAATGGAGTTCGCTCTCAACGCCACAATCAACCAGCAACAGATCTCCATTTTGCAGATAGTTTCCCCTTTGATGGTTGTGTAAAGTTTCTCCATGGACAGTAACAATCGGGGGGAAAGAGAGCATTCTTCCGGCTCGGGCGGCAACTGCCTCAAGCTCGCCAGCAATCTCCCATTCGTAAATGCCTTCCTTCGCCATCCCCATTGCGGTGGTATGAAGTTGATAGCCGAGATCGGCGGCACCGTCCAGTTCGGCAATTTCCTCCTCCCCCTTGACCGAGCGTAAAGCGACAACCGCCCGAATTAACGTGGGTGAAATCTCTTTGTCTAAAACCTCGATATTTTTTTCCAACAGTTCGGCCAGGTAGGTTTTATTTACGGTCCGGCAGGTGGGGAGATAGTGAATGATCCTGCCGGCAGCGATTGCAGCAGAAAGAATCCCTCCCAGATTATCAATTGAGTTTGCGGCAGAAATGCCAACCTGCTCAGCTTGACTCTGTAATGATGGTTGCGAACCACTCCAGATCACATCATCCAAACTCTGTTGCTTTCCAAAGAGGATTTCGCTACCGGTTTCAGTATCCAGCAGCATGGCGAGTCCGGGTTGATCCAGACCGCAGAAATAGAGGAAACTGCTGTCCTGACGGAACCGGTAGTGGTTGTCGGTGGAGTTAAAAGGGGAATCGACATTCCCCAGCAACAAAATCAAACCGTTATTGACCTGCTGGACTAATTTTTTTCTCCGAAGTTGGTAAATTTCTGTTTTAAATAGTGTCATTTTGTTCCTCACTGTAAAAGAAAACTTAATCAGTCAGATTCTGCAGATGATTTTTTTAACTTATGTTAGACTTCGACAAAACTTTTATGATGGAGAGAGCCTAATGTCACGCTGGTTAAGAAATACTCTGATTTCGGTTGTAGTCATTCTCGGGTTGCTGCTTTCAACAATGGTGATCGTCCCCTGGCAGATTAAAAAACAGGGGAGCAACTGGATTGCTGAAAATACTGATCGTACCTTAACGATTGAAAAAGTATTCTTCAACCCATTTACCCTGATGTTTGAAATCAGTGGCACAAAACTGACCGAACAGAATAGTGATCGCCCTTTTGTTGCATTTAAGCGGTTGATGTTTTCGATCAGCCCCAAATCGGTTATCAAGCAAGCAATTATCCTTAGCAGAATTGAACTGGATGACCCTTTTGTCAATATTGAACTGCTTGGTCGGGAGAATTTTAACTTTTCTGATTTTACCCGACTGGGGGGCGAAGATTCTGAGGATCAAGTGGCTGAGGAGAAGGAGCCATTGTATTTTTCCTTTAACAATATTGTCCTCTCCAACGGTAGTATCGATTTTACCGACCAGACCTCGGAAGATAAAACCCGACATCAGATTCGTAAGCTGGATCTGGGTATCCCGGTGGTTGGCAATATCCCCTATTTAGTAGAAAACTATGTCGAGCCAAAGCTCTCTATGCTTTTGAATAATGCACAATTCAAAGCGACTGGAAAACTGAAACCATTTAAGGATTCTCACGAAACAAAACTCTCTTTAACTTTGGCTGGAGCAGATCTTGCTTATTACGCAGAGCATTCGCCGATTCCATTGCCGGTGGAGGTCAAGGAGGGAACTCTCGATTTTGAGGTCAATCTCTCTTATCTGGTCTCTAAAACTGCCGGGCCAAAACTGCTGCTTGATGGAAAACTGACCCTTTCTGATATTGGTCTGAGTGAATTGGATGGTCGTGAGTTGTTCCGTCTGTCAAGTTTGATTCTGGAGCTTGATCAGGCCGATATCTTTTCCCAGGAGTTTAATTTATCCTCCCTGGAAATTCATGGTCCCCAGGTTTATGTTGATCGAGACAGTTCAGGGAGCTGGAATTTTCAACAACTCATACCACCGCAGGAAACAACCACCGCTGACCAGGAAACGGTGACTCCGGAAGATAAAGAAGGAGATAATCTACCCCATTTAACGATTAAAAAACTGGCTCTGACGGATGGTCAGATTCATTATCATGATGATTTTGTTCCGGGGGGTAAGAAAAAGAATCTAAAGACAGATGCCAGCCCGGCCAAAAAAACTCAGCTCAGTATTTTGGATCTCAATTTTCAGGCAGAAAACCTCACTTATCCCGATGCGGTAAAGAGCCCATTTTCTCTTGCGATGAAAGTTGGGAAGGAGGGGGATATTAAGGTCGCGGGAACGGTTGTTATCAACCCTCTTCATCTCCAGGCTCAGTCTGACGTCAGTGCCTTCTCTCTCCCCCTTTTAAATGATTTCTTGCCGGCAAATGTCAAAACCAGCCTGAAGAGTGGCAAATTATATTCGACAATCGCTGTTGACCTGAAGCAACTGCCAGAAAAACTCAGTGGGAATTTTTCTGGAAAACTCCATATTGATGATTTCGACCTTCGGGATCCCATCGGTAACGATGAACTTCTCGCTTGGGGAAAGCTTGATCTTGAGGGGATTAAAGGGACGATTACTCCACTTTCACTGCAGATTAAAGAAGTTGCTTTAAGTGATTATATTGCGAATATCCAGATAACTCCAGAGGGAGAGGTTAACCTGTCCAGCATAACAGCAGCTGATGGCCCAGAGCCTGGCTCTCAACCGGTAAAGGTTGAAAAAACTGTGACTGCCAAGGAGGCTGATCCAGAGGGCCCTCCGGTAGACATTCAAATTTCTACACTGACCCTTCAGGGGGGGACCGTCTCTTTTGTCGATCGACATCTCACAAAAACCTTTTCCACGACAATGTATGATCTGGGGGGGCAGATCACCGGATTATCCTCTGCCGAAGAGGTGCGGGCTAAAGTGGATTTGCACGGTCAACTGGAGAAACATTCCCCGTTAACCATTAAGGGGGAAATTAATCCTTTAGGTCAGGATCTATTTGCTGATTTGACAATCAGCTTCAAGGATATCGATCTGACGCCACTAAGCCCCTACTCGGGAACCTACATTGGTTATGTGATTGATAGAGGGACGCTCTATCTCGATTTGAATTACCACATTGAAAATCGGAAACTCAGTGCGACCAATCAGGTGATGATTGACCAGTTCACCTTGGGAGAGACAGTGGAGAGTGATCAGGCGACAACCCTGCCGGTTGCACTTGCTATCCCTATACTAAAAGATGGTAATGGCGAAATTCATCTCAATATCCCTGTTTCTGGTGATCTGGATGATCCCTCTTTCAGTGTGGGTGGAACTATTGCCACAGTTCTTTCGAATGTGATCGTCAAGATTGTGACCTCTCCACTTTCGTTGATCTCTTCGCTGATTGGAGGGGATGAAGATTTCACCGGGATCACTTTTGCCAGTGGCCTCTCAACGATTGATCCTACGCAGTTGACCCAACTTAAGAAGCTGGCAGAGATACTGGCAACGCACCCGGCGTTGATTCTGGAAGTTAGTGGGTTTGTCGATAAAGAGAAGGATCCGGAAGAATATCGGCAAGAGCAACTGCGGAAGAATCCGGCAGGAGGAGATTTTGATGAGGAGGAACAACTTCAGGATTTGGCAAGAGCTAGGGCGATGGCAGTTCGTGATGCCCTGGTGGTTGAAAGTGAAGAGATTAAGTCACGGATTTTCCTGAAGAAGGCAGATATCTATCAATTACCCGAGGATGGTTCGGCAAGCCGGGTTGAATTCAATATCAGCAGTAAATAAGAGAGAAACACTAATTCAAGATGAAATATGATCTGTTAACTTTTATTTTTGTCGGCCTGTTTATTACCATTTCAACCCACAGTTTTGCTGAGCTCCGTCTGGAAAGTACCCCGATCCAGA
>JAOZQF010000162.1 GCA_029932345.1 Desulfuromusa sp.
TTATGTCATTGTTGAAGAAAGTCTCTTTTAAAGGATAATTTATGGAGCAGAATTTCAAAGAAATTTATCGTTATTTAGGTGCCGCCTATCGTCACCGGCTGGTTGCTGTCATTGTTGCTTTGCTGGTGATGACAGTAGTTGGTGCCTATACTTTCACCCTGCCTAAAATATATCAGGCGGATAGTACCGTATTTATTGAACGAAGTGTCATTGATCGTCTGGTTAAAGGGCTTGCAGTTACAGCCAATATTAACGATAAAATCAGGGTACTCAAATATGCGTTATTAAGTCGTGATCTGATTGTGAAGACTCTGGAAAAAATTGACTCTGAGATTTTTACCAAATCCAAAGCAGAGCAGCAGGACTATATTGCCCGTCTGCAAAAAACTATCAAGATTGGTGTGCGGGGGAGTGATCTATTTACTGTCACTCTCGAAGGACCAGATCCTGCTTTTGTACAAAATTTTGTTAATACTCTGGTGGGTCAATACGTGGAGAGCAATATCTCCTTACAGCGGGATGAGGCTTACGGAGCCAATCGTTTTTTGGAAGAGCAACTGCAGTCTTTTAAACAGAAACTTGAAAAATCCGAAGATGCTATTACCGCCTTTCGTAATAAACAGGGAATCTACTTTTCTGTTGATGAAAAGGAGACTCTGGACGAGATTAAAGAATATACGCGGGAGATAGAGGTTCTTGAGCAACAGATTGCAGCAATGAAATCCAGGAAAATTAGATTAAAGGAACAGTTGGATGGAATGAGTCCAACCATTGAAAGTATCTTTAGTATTGATATGGGTGAGGGGGATGATCTAGGTAATCCACAGGTTGCAGCGATGGAGCAGCGATTAGACGATCTGCGCTTGCGCTATACCGAAAATTACCCGGAGATTGTGCGGATAAAATTTGAAATTAATGCATTACGGCACCGGCTTGCAACGCAGACTCAGGATGAGACGGTTTCGGCTGGAACCACTGGAGGGTCAAAAATGACCTCCCTGAATCCACTTTATCTTGATGTGCAACAGCGGCTCCTGGAAGCAGAAGGAGAGCTGTCTGATGCACGCAGTAAAAAACAAAATCTGGCACGGATGATCGATAAACGTAAGGATCAGTTGAAAACAGTCCCTGAAACCAGAAAACAACTCAATGTCCTTATTCAAGAACGTAATTCTTATCAGGTTCTTTATCAGGAATTGCTGGCTCGAATGGGTAAATCTGAAGTTTCCAAGCAGATGGAAATTGGCAATAAAGCGGCAACTTTTCGTATTGTTGATGCCGCAATATTGCCGGAGACCCCGGTTTCTCCAAACTTGCTGAAAATGTTGTTGCTTGCAGTGGCTGCTGGTTTGGGCGCGGCAGCAGGAATTATTTTTCTTTTTGAAAACCTGGACAATCGTTTACGAGATCCCGGCTTATTGGAGACTTATGGTGTTGAGGTTATTGCGATTATTCCTAATATCATCAATCAACAGGAATTAAGTCGGAGGCGTCGGCAGGACCTTCTATTGGTAAGTTTTTCCGGGGTCTATTTTTGTTGTTTTCTTGGTGTATTTGCCTTTCAGCTATTGTCACGCTGAGTGGATTTGATGTGTAGATAAGGATGACTGCTGATGAGTAGAATTGAACAGGCACTGAAAAAAGTGAGCCGGGATCGTCTGGAAACAAGTCGAGTCATGGTTGATGTTCCAGACAAGAAAGTTAGCCCAGGCTCAAGTATTAATTCCAAGGGATTAGATAGGCGGAATGAAGGTGCGGTTTTGTTGGATGTTCAACCATTGTCGATTGCTGATAGGATGTTGGTTGCTGCACACGAGAATGGTTCGGTTGCAGCGGAGGAATATAACAAACTTCGTTCAACAATTATTGCCCTGACTCGGGGAGAGGTTTTCCTCAATACTTTGTTGGTGACCAGTACCGCCAGTGATGAAGGAAAAACCATCACAGCTCTGAATCTTGCCATCTCCCTTGCTAAAGAACAGGATCATACCGTATTACTGGTCGATGCCGACTTGCGACGTCCCTCTATACATAAATACCTCGATATTGAACCGGAATTCGGGCTGGTCAATTGTCTGCGAGATGGCTTGCCGGTCGAGAGTGCTCTGGTCAAGACCGGCATTGGCAAACTGGTGCTATTGCCAGCGGGTGAATCGGTCAAAGATCCGCTTGATATGCTCTCATCAATGCGTATGCGGGAGATTATTGAAGAGCTCAAAAGTCGTTATTCAGAGCGCTACGTTATTTTTGATACCCCGCCGGCACAGATATTTTCTGATGCAGTCGTGTTGGCTGACATGGTTGATTCAACTCTGTTTGTGGTTCGTGAAAATAGAGCATCAAAAGCCGATATCCAGAAGGTTTTAGAGAGCTTTAAAAAACATAATCTACTCGGAGTCGTTTATAACGATTCCAACACCTATCTGAAAAAACAGAATTATTATTACTATGATTAAATAGCTGCCGGAAGAGGGAAAGAAGCTCTTCGATCACGAATGAACGTCTCTTCTCTTCTTTTAAAAGGATAAAGTGATGAAATCTTCCAGGTTGTTTATGATTGCCATCATTGTGTTGTCTGGGGTGCTGGTTTCGTTTACCAATAGCTGGTCGTCCACATTTGAATTTCACCCCCGTTTCACGTTGGGTGAAGAGTATAATGACAATATTGACCTGGATGATAAGAATAAAAAGGATGATTGGATTACCACAGTGGCACCGGGAATAAGCCTCACCTATGATGCTCGTTCTCTGGATGCTGCGATTGACTATTCGCTGGACTTTCGTTTTTACAAAAACCACAGTTCCAATGATCAGGATAGCTTTAAAGAAGCTCAGCGTGTTAATGCAACGTTATCATTTTTCCCCGGTCGCCCCTTTACCCTTCTGGTTACTGAAACAGTCTCTAATGTCGCTATTGATGAGCGTGACAATAATGTTGACTATAATGAATCAGAAAACCGTACCACTCTCTATGAAACCAGTGTTTCCCCCCAATACCGCTGGCAACTCACCCCGACATTCTCTCTGGTGTATGGTTACGACTATAATCGTGAAGATTATGTTGATAAACGTGGGGATGATACTGAGGAACATGTTGGACACATCTCTCTGATAAAACAGGTATCCTCAGCTACCGATATTTTTGTTCGCTACACTTATACCGATCATAGTACTGATTATGTATCTGATGATGGTGAGAGCGATTATGACCGTCAGGATTATACCTTGGGGATCAATCAACAGGTAAGTCCGCGGATTAAAGTTTCGGTTGAAGGGGGCTACAGTCAAATTAATTATAAATCTGGTTCTGATTATGACAACCCGACCGGATCGATTGATGCCTCTTACCGCTTCTCAGCCCCGGTAACTTTCACTCTGGGTTACTCGTATGACTATGAGGACACGGCAGAAGATGGTGTGACAGAACGGCAGGATGCCAGCTTCGGGGTAAACTATGACAGAGAATCATTCATGGCATCATCTGAATTGTTCTGGTTTGAATCAGATTATGTGCTTGAAGATCGTAAAGATAAGGGTTATGGAATCCGGTTTAACTTATCCAAACCCCTTTCAAGAGCTTTAACGGCTAATTTTAATACCGATTATGAGCATAATAAATATACCGATCCAAGCGAAAAAGTTGATGGGTTCGGTGTGGGAGGATCTCTCAATTATACTTACCACCGTTTTTTGACTTCGTTGGGTTACCGGTTCCGCTATAGTAATTCTGACATTGGTAATGATTATGTTAACAACGTTGTAACTTTAACCGGAACGGTACGCTTTTAATAACAATTAATGTTTAGAGTGAGATTGATATGTATACAGAATTTTTTAAACTCAGTGCCAAACCATTTGAACTTTTACCCAATCCAAAATTTCTTTACCTCAGCAAGGGGCATCG
>JAOZQF010000038.1 GCA_029932345.1 Desulfuromusa sp.
CGCACCTCCGCTATCATTACTAGCAATGATAGCGGAAACAGAAAAAACCAGATAAGGCTGAGGGTTACTTACTCCATCAACTCAAGCAACACATGGTTGAGAATCCCGCCACTCTGGAAGAAAACCACCTCCTGATCGGTATCTACCCGGCAGAGAACCTCAAGGGTCTGCTGGCTACCATCGGTTCGAGTTATGGTTAAGGTGAGATGCTGTTTTGACTGCAAATCGGAAATTGCAGATAAACTTAGAGTTTCACTGCCATCCAGATTCAAACTCTCAGCCGAATCACCAGCCAGAAACTGCAGTGGCAAAATCCCCATCCCCACCAGATTAGAGCGATGAATCCGCTCGTAACTTTGGGTCAGAACCGCTTTGACTCCCAGCAGCAGGGTTCCTTTGGCTGCCCAGTCGCGACTGGAACCGGTGCCATACTCCTTACCGGCAACCACGACCAGTGGTTTCTTCTCAGCCAGATAACGACGGGAGGCCGCAAAAATACTCATCTCCTCACCATCGGGCAGATATTTCGTCACTCCACCTTCTGTCCCCGGCACCATTTTGTTACGCAACCGGATGTTGGCGAAGGTGCCGCGCATCATCACCTCATGATTGCCCCGCCGCGAGCCGTAAGAGTTGAAATCCTCCTCGGCAACACCATGTTCCTGAAGATATTGCCCGGCTGGGCTGTCTCCCTTAATTGCCCCGGCAGGAGAGATATGATCAGTAGTAATTGAATCTCCCAGTAAGGCAAGCAGCTGTGCCTGCTCAAACCCGGGGTAGGTTTTGGTGATCTCTAACTGATCAAAAAAGGAGGGGAGCCGGATATAGGTCGAATCAGCCTCCCAGGCATAGGTTAAACCATCCGGAACCGGCAGAGAACGCCAACTCTCATCGCCACTGAACACTTCTGCATATTCTTTGCGGAACATCTGCGCATTGACCAGTGCCACCATCTCTGCAACTTCGGCATTACTTGGCCAGATATCCTTAAGATAGACCGGCTGGCCGGATTTATCTTTTCCGAGGGGTTCGCTGGTCAAATCAATTCGGGTCGTCCCCGCCAGGGCAAAGGCCACCACTAAGGGTGGGGATGCCAGCCAGTTTGCTTTGGTTTGGGGATGGATCCGCCCTTCAAAATTACGGTTTCCGGAGAGTACCGAGCAGACGGTGACGTCTCCGGCATCAATCGCCTCAGCAATCGCCCCACTCAAGGGGCCGGAATTACCGATACAGGTGGTGCAGCCATAGCCAACAATATTAAAACCGAGCTGATCGAGATAACTCTGCAACCCCGCTTTAGCGAGGTAATCGGTGACAACTTTTGAACCTGGTGCCAGAGAAGTTTTGACCCAGGGTTGTTGCTGTAACCCTTTTTCAACCGCGTTCTTGGCTACCAGACCCGCTGCCATCATCACCGCCGGATTGGAGGTGTTGGTGCAGGAGGTAATCGCCGCTATCACCACATCGCCATGGTTTAATTGCTCCGTACTCCCGGAGATGGGCGTGCCTCGATCCCGATTTATCTCAGGAAGAACCTCTTCTGTCGCGCTCCGCATTGCTTCCAACAAGACCCGATCCTGTGGACGCTTCGGGCCAGCCAAACTGGGTTTAACTGTTGCTAAATCAAGTTCCAGAACCGCACTATATTTCGGATCGGGAAGTTCATCACTCCGCCACAACCCCTGTTCTTTACAGTAAGCTTCAACCAACGCCACTGTTTCTTCACTGCGCCCTGACAGCGTTAAATAATCAAGAGTGATTTGATCGACGGGGAAAAACCCGCAGGTTGCCCCATATTCCGGTGCCATATTGGCAATTGTAGCCCGATCAGCCAGAGGTAACTGCGACAGACCCGCACCGAAAAATTCGACAAACTTACCGACCACCCCTTGAGCACGCAACAGCTGGGTGACGGTCAACACCAGATCGGTTGCCGTAATCCCCTCACTGAGAGCCCCGGTCAGACGAAAACCAACCACTTCCGGTATCAACATGGAAATCGGCTGTCCCAGCATCGCCGCTTCAGCTTCAATCCCGCCAACTCCCCAACCGAGGACCCCAAGACCATTGATCATGGTCGTATGACTGTCGGTTCCTACCAGAGTATCGGGATAGACCCAGGTTTCTCCATCAATCTCCTGGCTCCAGACCACTTGGGCAAGATATTCCAGATTGACCTGATGACAGATACCGGTTCCGGGTGGAACCACCCGAAAGTTATCAAAAGCCTTCTGCCCCCAACGTAAAAAAGCATAGCGCTCCCGGTTACGTTCCATCTCCTTTTCTACATTCACCGCCAGTGCAGAATTGTTGCCAAACTGATCAACCATAACCGAGTGATCAATCACCAGATCAACCGGAATCTGCGGGTTGATTTTTGTCGGATCACCACCATTTTTGGCAACGGCATCGCGCATTGCGGCAAGATCAACAATAGCCGGAACTCCGGTAAAATCCTGCATCAAAACCCGGGCGGGACTATAGGAAATTTCTGCAGCTTGGGTCTGTTGCGGCTGCCAGTTTGCCACCGCGAGGATATCTTTCCGTTTGACCGAATCGCCATCTTCCTTGCGCAGTAAATTTTCCAGCAGCACTCTCATGGTGAAGGGAAGATTTTCCACGCCGGTCAGACCGGCTTCTGCCGCAGCTTTAAGGCTGTGGTATTGATATTGCCTCCCGGCACTGGATAACGTTGTTATGCTATGAAATGAGTTGCCATTCATCGACGACCTCCTCTGAAATAGTTAATATTTAGACAAGCCAACCCGGTTTTTCAATACAGTGAAAAACCTCTACTGAAGATAATACCCTTACCCTCAACAAAGGGTCAAACAAACCGCCAGAAGAGAGACAATGACCCGCAATATGATATGGAAAAATAGATACTTTTTAAAAACATCTATTATAATCTTGGGTGTTTTGCCGTAGAACTCAACTATATCATTAAAAAATAACATTGTTTTTAAATTTTGCCTGTGCTAGAAGCGAGTTTATCGTGTCTCGGTTACCCTCGTAAAACGTAAAAGGAGTTACAGCATGGCTGAAGGAACAGTAAAATGGTTTAACGATTCTAAAGGTTTTGGTTTTATTGAGCAGGACGATGGTCCAGATGTCTTTGTTCACTTTTCAGCAATTCAATCAGAAGGTTTTAAGTCCCTGGCTGAAGGAGATCGAGTTACTTTTGATGTCATTCAGGGAGATAAAGGTCCGCAATCTGCGAACGTAATGAAAGCTTAATTTCAATCGTTGTCGGCAGCTTCAACTGTCGGTAATAGTCTCTTTGAGGGTAAACCAAAAAAGCTTCGTAACAAATGTTACGAAGCTTTTTATTTGTTTAGACCCGATATTTAAGTGGAAAATCAAATCTCGTTCAGTGAGATTTATCCACCCCTTTACGTGGGCAGAACTCAATAATGGGACAGGAGCTACAGTAGGGAACAGGTGCCTTACAGCAAGCACGTCCATGAGCAATCAGGGTATGAGCGGACTGTGTCCATCTGTTTTCCGGTAGCAGCAGGCTTAATTCTTTTTCAATTTTTTCCGGATTATCTGAGCTGGTCCAGCCAAACCGTCGCGCCAGCCGTTTCACGTGAGTATCAACAACCATTCCGGGAATCTCGTAGGCATTACCCAGAACCACATTAGCGGTTTTACGACCCACCCCGCTTAAAGCAACCAGAGCATCAAGATCAGCCGGAACCTCACCCTGATGCCGGGTTAAAACCTGCTCGGCACAACGGATCAGATTTGTCGCTTTATTGCGAAAAAATCCGGTTGAACGGATAATCACCTCAACCTCCTCCTGACTGGCAGCCGCCAACTGTTCTGGTCCGGGTAACCGTTCAAACAATGTTGCAGTGACAATATTAACCCGTTTATCGGTACATTGGGCCGAAAGGATTGTTGCCACCAGGAGCTGCCATGGATTTCGATAGAGAAGGGCACAATGAGCTTCGGGATAAATTTCTTCCAACGCCTGCAATAATTGCAAAGCTTTTTCTGATTTTTTCATAACTCAACTGTTTCTACTAAATTCACAACTTATCCGCAGATCGGATCAGGCTGTTTTGGAGCGACCTGAAGACGTTTTTTGAGCCGAAGGACTTCACGGGTATCGCTTGTTTCAACGGTAAGAACCAGCGGCAGATGGGTGGAGGCTTTACGGGCTTCAGCGGTCATAATAACACTGCCAGCCAAGGCTTTAATGGGCCCACGAAAATAGATCCGGTCACGTCCCCAGAGGGGAACTTTGCTGGGGAAATTAGCCCGCCAGGCGGGAAAGTTGGCCCGTTTGAGGTGTTCATTCAGGGGTATTTGACCACTTCCCCATAATGGCAAACCAAAATCGCCACAAATAATCGTTGCGCAGGGGAGGAGGGGATTATTCAACAGTTGATCTCCCATGAGAACTTTGACCTGCTCACGACGCTGCTGAAAGTTCCATGAGAGGGTCAAGTTAAACAGGTGGATTCGCTCATCTTCGTATTCGAGGTCCGCCTGAAGACACTGACCACCAAACCCGAGCTGTAGCTCCTGTATATGGTGTAGGGGGTAGCGAGACAAAAATGCACACCCCCCTTCCGTATCCGGGCCGTAGAGATCTAACCCCACCCGATCCGCCAATTGCTCAACAGAACTGATTCCAATCGGCGAACCAACCTGCTGCAACATGACCAGTTCAGGCTGTTGGGCACGAATGACTGCGGCACAAAGTTCAGGAGCAACCTCTCCGGCTGCACTCCTGGAGCCATTGATATGATAACTCATGATCCGGAACGTTGCCATAACTCGCCCCCGGGGGTTGATCGATTAACTGGTGTCGGTTAAATTCTGCGGACAGATTCAATAATAACCTGAGGCTCGGGATAATTCCTGAATTGGGCTCCCTTGGCGACCGTTTTCACTTTGCCAATTTTTTTCACAACATCCATCCCGGTGATAACCTGTCCAAAAACCGCATAGCCATAGGCCCGCGAAGAGTTGCCACGGTGATCAAGACTATTATTGTCAACGAGATTAATAAAAAATTGACTGGTTGCGCTGTCCACGACACCGGTTCGCGCCATAGAGATACTCCCTTGACGATTTTTCAGACCATTGGCCGCCTCATTCTTAATCGGATCAAGGGGGGCTTTCCTTTTATCAGACCGGTCAAAGCCTCCACCCTGAATCATAAAATTTCCGATCACACGATGAAAAATGGTTCCGTCATAAAATTTTTGATCGACATAGGCCAGAAAGTTCTCCACCGTCAGGGGTGCCCGGTCCTGATTCAATTCAATCTGGATCGTCCCCTGGCTGGTTTTCATTTCGACGACGGGTCCAGCATAAGCCCCACCCGCCAACATCAGTAAAAACACCACCATTAATAATCGTTTCATTATGACTCCCTAAATCGCCTCTCCCCGTAAATCACGCAACATTAAATCAGTGACCGCCTGACGAGGAGACTTGCTCTGATAAAGTATCAAATACATCTGTTCAATAATAGGGACTTCGACCCCCAGTTTTTCTGCTAACTGGTATGCGGATAAAGTTGTTTTAACCCCCTCGGCAACCATCTTCATTCCCGCTAGGATCTCGTTGAGACTTCGCCCCTTGCCCAACTCGATACCGACACTACGGTTCCGCGACAGATCTCCAGTACAGGTCAAAACCAGATCCCCCATCCCTGCCAATCCGGCAAAGGTCTCTGCTGCACCACCCAGTTTTAGACCCAGTCTGGTCATTTCGGCCAACCCACGGGTGATCAATGCAGCGCGGGTGTTGTGGCCAAAACCAAGACCATCTGCAACCCCGGCGGCCAGGGCAATAACATTTTTCATTGCCCCACCCAATTCGACACCAATAATGTCATTATGGGTATAAACACGGAATTTTTCGGTGCTGAATATCTCTTGAATTTCTACCGCCACAGACAAATCTTTGGCCGCTGCAACAACCGCTGTCGGCATTCCGGCGCTCACCTCTTTCGCAAATGAAGGGCCGGAAAGAAAGCCGAGCTGTCGATGCATCGGTTGAGGAAGCAGCTCCTCAAAAACCTCAGACAAGAGCATCAAGCTCTCATTTTCAATCCCCTTGGAAGCAGAAACAATCAGGGCTTGTGACGATAAATCGGGGAGTGCCTGTTTTAGGATCTGACGGGTGACCTGTGATGGGGTGACAAACAGCAGGAGCTGTTTTTCTGTGACTGCAGACTTGAGAGAGCTGGTTGCCTGCAAGTTTTCAGAGAGGTGAACCTCTGGAAGATAAAGATCATTGATTGCAGATTTCTGGATCCGCTCAGCCAGATCCTCCTCATAACACCAGAGTGTAACCTGATGCCCTTTTTTTGCCAGCAGATCAGCTAATGTCGTCCCCCAACTCCCGGCGCCAATGACAGCGATCTTTTTTTCCATATCAGATAGCTCCCTTTTTATCTGCAATTCTCTGTTTCAGGTGATCAATTTTTTTTTGCAACAGAAGTGGGTGTGAAAACCCCTCCAACTGCTGGTAACCCTGCAGAGCCTCCTCAAGAGCCCCCTCTTCCTCCAGCAGTTTTGCCAGATCAAACTGAGCCTGAACCCGATAACGGCTGTCGGGGTATTGTTCTATCAGGGTTTGCCAATCCTGTCGCGCCTTGGCTATTTCTCCTTCTAGAAACCATATCCCCCCTTTGCGATATAGCCCATTGGAAGCTAAAGGACTGTCGGGATAGTTTTCGAGAAGCGTTTCTAACTCTATCCGTGCTTGAGGATGGTTTTCGAGACGAAAATAACAATCGGCTATTTCATAATAGTATTGATCGGGATGCCCTGCTTTTAAATCCAATAAACGCTGATAAAATTCTATCGCCCGGGAATAATCCCCAAAAACATACTTAACGATCTGTGCTGCTTCCTCCCGAGCCTGCAACACCAGAGGACTTTCTGGATAATCATGTTCCAGCTGCAGATAACTGAGCAACGCCCTTTGACCATCCCGACGGTCATACTGCCAGATTTTTCCAATTCTCAATAGAGCTGCAGCAGCTTCTTCAGCGTGGGGATAGTGTTGATAAATATCCCGATAACTCTTTTCCGCAACGGTCGTATTCCCCAGACTCTCCTGCTTGACCCCCTCTGCAAATAAGCGCTGTGGGGCCGAAAACTGTCGCTGTTGATAACCATAATAGAGCGCAGCAACCGACACCGAAAGAACCAGAATAGCAACCAACCAGACCTTTAAACTAGATTTCCTGGTCTGGTTTTCCTGCTGTTTCATCTCCTGCTTCAATTGCTTCTTCAGGCGGCGCAAGCCCATCGGTAGTTTCCTTTTCAGCTAATTGGGCGACCGAAACAATCAGTTCGTCCTCTTCCAGCACCATCATCCGCACACCCTGGGTATTTCGACCGATGGCCCGGATATTTCTTACCTTGGTGCGCAGTAGTTTGCCACGATTGGTAATGAACATCAGGTCAGATTCATCGTCGACCATTTTGATGGCAACCACACGTCCATTTCTGGTACTGGTTTTGATGGTGATAATTCCCTTGCCGCCGCGACTCTGAACCCGATATTCGCCAATATCGGTCCGTTTTCCATAACCATTTTCGGTCACCGTCACCAGTGCCAAAGAGGTATTGTCGGTCACCGACTGCAAGCTGACCACTTCATCGTCATCAGCCAGGTTCATACCTCGAACACCACGGGCAGGTCGCCCCATAGACCGGATATTGGTTTCCGGGAAGCGGATCGACTTACCATTACGGCTTGCCAACAACAGATCACGCTTACCGTCGGTCAAACGGGCTTCAATAAGGCTATCCCCCGCATCGATAGTCAAAGCAATAATACCACCGGCGCGTGGATTGGAATAAGCCATCAGCTCAGTCTTTTTGATGATCCCGCGCGCGGTTGCGGTGACAATATATTTACCGGCCTCAAAACTCTTGACCGGAAGAATCGTCCGAACCGTCTCTTCTGCAGCCAACTGCAACAAATTGATAATTGCTTTGCCCCGAGAAGCACGGCCACCCTGTGGAATTTCATGAACCTTAAGCCAATAAACTTTCCCCAGGCTGGTGAAAATCAGGACATAAGAGTGGGTCGAGGCGACAAACAGATTCTCGACAAAATCTTCATCTTTGGGTTTGATTCCGGTCTTCCCTTTGCCACCACGACGTTGAGCCCGGTAGAGAGAGACCGCATTGCGCTTGATATAGCCGCTATGGGTCACCGTCACCACCATATCTTCCTCAACGATCATATCTTCCAGGGTCAGATCGGCACTTCGTTCAAGAATTTCGGTCCGGCGTGGGTTAGCAAACTTGCCCCTCAATTCAACCAATTCTTCCTTGATGATGTTGAGAATTTCTACTTCACTGGCCAGAATTTCCTTCAGTCGGCTGATCTGTGCCAAAAGTTGTGTCAACTCCTCAAGGATTTTACCCTGTTCCAGCCCGGTCAAGCGGTGCAAACGCATATCAAGAATGGCCTGCGCTTGAATATCTGAAAAGGAAAATCGACTGATCAGCCCCTGCTTGGCCTCAGCCGGAGTTGCACTACCTTTGATAATCTGAATAACTTCGTCCAGGTTTTCCAGTGCCAGTTTTAATCCATGGAGAACATGGGCTCGTGCTTCGGCTTTTTTCAGTTCAAAAATACACCGCCGGGTCACAATTTCACGCCGGTGGGCAATAAAGCAGTCGAGAACCTCCCGCAGATTAAGTATTTTCGGCTGACCCGAAACAATCGCCAGCATAATGATCCCGAAAGAGCTCTGCATGGCGGTCATTTTGTAGAGTTGATTCAAAACAACTCCGGGAATCATATCCCGTTTCAGCTCAATCACCACCCGCATCCCTTCACGATCCGATTCATCGCGTAGATCAGAGATGGCCTCAATTTTCTTGTTTTTAACCAGCTCAGCAATCTTCTCAATCAGGCGTGCCTTGTTAACCTGATAGGGGAGTTCGGTGATAATGATTGCCTCCCGGCCGCTCCGCCGATCGATCTCAACCAGTGCCCGGGCACGCATCTGGATAATGCCACGACCGGTTCTATAAGCTTCGTGAATTCCCTCTTTGCCATTGATAAACCCTGCCGTAGGAAAATCGGGACCGGGAATTTTTTCTATCAGCTCCTCGATACTGATGCGTGGATCATTGATCACCTCCACCAGCCCATCGATCACCTCACCCAGGTTATGGGGTGGTATCTTGGTCGCCATACCAACTGCGATCCCCTCAGAACCATTAACCAGTAAATTGGGAAATTTACAGGGAAGAACCAGCGGTTCTTCTAAAGAATCATCATAGTTAGGGCCAAAATCAACGGTTTCTTTATCAAGATCATTCAACAGTTCGTGCGCCAGCTTATCCATCCGAATTTCGGTATAACGCATTGCTGCTGCAGAATCACCATCCACAGAACCAAAGTTACCCTGACCATCGATCAATGGATAACGCATCGAAAAGTCCTGGGCCATTCGAACGATCGTGTCATAGACAGCGGTATCGCCATGCGGGTGGTACTTACCGATAACATCACCGACCACCCGGGCCGACTTTTTGTAGGGCTTGTTGAAATCATTATTGAGATCATGCATGGCAAACAAGATTCGCCGGTGAACCGGCTTGAGCCCGTCGCGGACATCGGGCAACGCCCGACCGACAATAACGCTCATGGCGTATTCCATATAGGACTTACGCATCTCATCAACAATATTAACGGTTACTTTATTCTGCTCTGACAACATCTAGTTCCTCCAAACTTCCAGATGGAAGTTGCTTTTTTTTATTGATCAAACATCCAGATTGGCAACATAGAGAGCATTCTGCTCAATAAATTCGCGTCGTGGCTCAACTTGATCCCCCATCAGGATGGTAAATATTTCATCTGCCCTGACCGCATCCTCAATTGTGACCTGCAACAAAACTCGTTTGTCCGGATCCATCGTCGTCTCCCACAGCTGATCCGGATTCATCTCTCCCAAGCCCTTATAGCGCTGGATATATTGACCTTTTTTGGCCCGCGCAAGAAAGGTATCAAGCAATTCCTGGCGATCGGAAATCTCAACGTCTCCCTTCCCTTCGGTGACCAGAAGGGCCGGCTCGTGCAGACAGATATCTTCAACCTGCTTATAAGCTTGCAGCAGCAGTTTATATTCGTGAGAGGAGAGCACCTCAACAATCTGACGATCAATCCGGGCATGTAAATTACCAAAGGCGACCAGAATACGATCCGGATTTTCCAAAACTTCAAACTTGGCTGTGGGCTCTTGTTGGCGTAGCTGTTCGGCAAGCGGCTCAAGGTCAGCTTTATCGGCAAAACCGTTGCGAATTTTCCCCTGCAGAAAAATTCTTAATATTTCGGCAGGAACACCGCGATTCACAATCTTGTCAAAATGCTGATTATAATTAATAATATTACGCAATGTCGGGATAATCTGTTTACCTCGAAGAGTCTTCTGTCCCTTTCCCAGCTCCAGAGTAACCCCTTCGGTTCCGGTCTCCAGAAGATAGTCAAGCAAAGTACTATCGTCCTTCAGATAAAGTTCCCGCTTACCGCGCTTGGCTTTATAGAGGGGTGGTTGGGCGATATAAAGATGTCCCCGTTCAACAATTTCCGGCATCTGGCGGAAAAAGAAGGTCAACAATAACGTCCGTATATGGGAACCGTCGACATCCGCATCGGTCATAAGAATAATCCGGTGGTAACGTAGCTTCGAAATATCAAAGTCGTCTTTTCCGATTCCGGTGCCCATAGCGGTAATCAGGGTGCGAATTTCGTTGGAGGTGAGAAGCTTGTCGAAGCGGGCTTTTTCAACATTCAGTATTTTACCCTTAAGGGGCAAAATCGCCTGATAGCGCCGCTCGCGACCCTGTTTAGCACTGCCACCGGCAGAATCGCCCTCGACCAGGTAAATTTCGCAGAGCGCCGGATCTTTTTCCTGACAATCGGCCAACTTTCCCGGAAGAGAGAGTCCCTCCAGGGCTCCCTTGCGGCGGGTCAGGTCACGAGCTTTTCGAGCTGCTTCTCTAGCCCGGGCCGCCTCGATACCTTTTTCGAGTATTTTCCTGGCAACCTTCGGGTTTTCTTCCAGAAAGGTCGCTAACTGGTCATTCATCAGGGTTTCAACATAGCCCTTAACTTCAGAATTTCCCAACTTTGTCTTGGTCTGCCCCTCAAACTGTGGATCTGGCAGCTTGACCGAAATAACCGCAGCGATCCCTTCACGCATATCATCACCGGAGATTGCGACCTTGACATTTTTCAACAGATTGTTGGCCGAAGCATAGGCGTTCATGGTGCGGGTTAAAGCACCCCGAAAACCACTGAGGTGGGTACCACCTTCATGGGTGTTGATGTTGTTGGCGAAGGAAAATAATTTTTCATCATATCCATCGTTATATTGAATTGCGACTTCAACCTCTACCCCTTCCTTGGTTCCATTAAAATAGATCGGCTGTTGATGAAGCGGGCTTTTCGCCCGGTTGAGATATTCGACAAAAGAGCGAATCCCCCCTTCGTAAATAAACTCATGGCTCTTTTCAGTTCGATCATCCTTTATTTTAATTTTTACCCCGGCATTTAAAAAAGCCAGCTCGCGTAATCGTTGCGATAGAGTTGCAAAAGAAAAATCAAGGGTGTCAAAAACCTCTATATCTGGCCAGAAAGTAATTTTTGTTCCGCGCTTGATCGTCTCTCCCTCAACACACAGGGGAGCCTCGGGAACACCCCTTTTATAGATTTGACGATGAACCTTGCCAGCGCGTCTTATTTCTAAATCGAGCCGGCTCGACAAAGCGTTAACGACCGATACACCGACACCATGAAGACCCCCGGAAACCTTATAGGCTCCATCACCTTCATCATCAAATTTACCACCTGCATGCAAAACAGTCATGACGACTTCAGCCGCTGATTTATTCTGTTTTTTGTGCATGTCAGTAGGGATCCCACGACCATTATCTTCAACAGTCACAGAACTGTCCTCATGAATTATGACCGTAACTTCGTCGCAATAACCGGCTAAGGCCTCATCAATCGCATTATCAACAACCTCATAAACGAGGTGATGAAGACCATTGACGGACGTAGATCCTATATACATGGCAGGTCTCTTGCGAACTGCCTCCAAGCCTTCTAAAACCTGAATACTTTCTGCACCATAAATTTTTTCTTCAGACATAATAAACCTTAGTTAAATATTAATTCTGTAAAATGACCATCCATGACCTTAAAAATTTTAGTACTTTTCTTATCTATATCTGGAACATCCATTGTGGTTATGAATACCTGTCCAGAATTGTTTAATATTTTATTAAAAATGTTAGTTTTTCTGGAAAAATCAAGTTCACTTCCCATATCATCAAATAAAAGGATCGGATAATAACCATAACTATCTTTATAATCTAAAAGTTGAGCCTGTTTATAGCTGAGGAGTAAAGACCTTTTTTGCCCCTCAGATGAATACATGCTTATGTTATTGTTATTCACAGAAAAAATAAAATCATCTATATGAGGTCCTATAAGGGTAAACCCATATTGTTTCTCTTGTTTTTCTTTTATTTTAAAATTACTGAATAAATTATCCTTTATTTTTTCTCTTTCATAATTATTATATTCAATTTTATAAATTTCACCGTTTTCATTATTCTCATTTAAAATACCGAGATAATTATTTATTTTATCAACATATTTTATTCTTTCTAATATTATTAAATAACCATACTCAATTAGTTGATCTTTCCATATATCATCTTGATTATTGTTTAATTTTAAAAATATATTTCTTTGTTTTAAACATTTTTTATATTTTTTATAAATATTTATATAATTATTATTTATGTAAAATATAGATCTATCAATTAAATTTCTTCTATATGAAGGATAATTTTTCAGGTAACTTATTTCATCTGGAAAATATATTATAGAGTTTAAAGTTTTATAGAAACTTTCATTATCAGGTCTTTTTTCATTTATAGTAATATTTTTTATATTTTTATTATTTAAAGAAACTTTTAATTTATTTTCAACTTTATTATTTACAATATCAATATTTATAAAAAAATTTGTTTTGTTTTTATTTATCAGATTTATATTTTTATTAGTCCTGAAACTTTTAAAAAGAGAAGAATAATATATTGTTTCGATTAAATTAGTTTTTCCCTGAGCATTTTTACCAAATATAAAATTTATTTTTTTATTTGGCTTAATATTACAATTTTCAATATTTCTGAAATTATTAATTTCTATATTTTTAATATACATTTAGTGAATATTACAATCGCATTGGCATTATAACAGAGATATGATCTTCATCCCCTTCAGGATTTATTCTCCCTGGAGAAATATTATCTTTCAAATTAAAAATAATATTTTCAGTTTTAATGACTTGTAATATTTCTATTATATATTTTGCATTAAATCCTATAGAAATTTCATCTCCATCATAAATAATATCAATTTCTTCTTTAGCATCGCCTAAATCAGGATTAGAGGATGTTAAAATTAGTGAATCTCTTTTTAAATTTATTTTTACACCCTTTGATTTTTCACTCGACAAAACAGATATTCTTTTTAAAGCATGTAAAAATAAATCCTTATTTATAACAGCTGAATTTTTTCCTTTATCCGGAATAACTCTTTTGTAATCTGGAAAATCTCCATCGATCATTCTCATTATCAAAGTTGTTTTTTCGTTGCTTATAGAAAAATTATTATCGGATATTCCCATGGTAATATTTTTGTCCATCACTTCTAACAATTTTTTTATTTCTATGATGCCCTTTTTGGGTAAAATAAAACCTTCCGAATATTTATCTTCCAATTTATTTTCTAAAGTTCTTTGAATAAGAGATAATCTATGACCATCTGTGGATACAAAAACTAATTTATTAATATTATCAATAGTATTTGATTTTATATAGATACCAGTTAAATTAAATTTTGTTTCATCATTTGAAACAGAAAATAACGTTTTTTCAATCATTTCACTTAAATTACTATTATCTATATTATTATTTTCTGAAAGAATATCTGGAAATTTAGGAAATTCTTCTGGAGACAATCCAACCAAATTAAAAATTGATTTATGACATTTTATTTCTACCCAGAAATTACTTTTAGAATTAAAATTTATTTCTTTATCTGGTAACTCTTTTATTATTTCATACATTTTTTTTGCAGATACTGTGATTTTTCCTTCTTCTACGACATTTGCTTTATATTTAGCTTTTAATCCAACCTCTAAATCTGTTGCTGTAATGATGACTTCATTATTTTTAGATTCTATTAATACGTTTGCTAAAATAGGTATCGTATGTTTTTTCTCAATAATCCCTTGAACCTTCATCAATCCATCTAAAAAAACATTTTTACTTATAAAAAATTGCATAATTCCTCCATCAACATTATCTAATTACTATTATATATTTTATTAAATAA
>JAOZQF010000163.1 GCA_029932345.1 Desulfuromusa sp.
ATTGAACATGGTAGGCTTTTTTGATAAACAATGTGGTGGTTGTTGAGATATGGTTATTGATACTTTGCCCAAAGGATAAAATATGGTGACCAAAAGAATCTCTGGTTTTATTTTGATCCTTCTTGGGGCGGTTTTTTTAACCGTTGGTATTTTCGAGTATAATAAATCGCAGCATCCAAATGGCTGTGTGCTCAATTTTTCTAAATCATTGGGTGGAAAAGCATCCTTTGCGTTTAAAAAATCAACCCAACAGAGTCGATACTATGGAATTGCGTCTGTTTCCGGTGGAGTTGTTTTTACTCTTGTTGGGTGGATACTAATTCTTAAGCCAAAAAAATGATATTTGAATGATTATTTCTTATGTCGTGTTCACGATGGCTACTTTTTCTGCGTTCTTATTGAATTTTTGTTATGATTCTAAAATGATCATGATGATCTGAAAACCTTGCGGCGTTAATCTATTATGAACCAAACTCTTGATCCATCTGTACATCTTCCTGCGGTTTCACCCGACCTGGTTCTGGTTCTCTGGGGTCACGGGGAGTGGCAGATTCAAAGCATCTCTGATCGTCTGGCTCTGTGGCTGCGGATTGATGCCGCTCACGCTCGGGGTCGCTCCCCCGCAGCTCTTTTCCCTGCTGCCGTTCCTGAGATCACGGCTCTCGCTGCCGAAGTTTTACAGCAGGGACAGGATTTAACTGCTGTCAAACTACAGCTTTTACCTGATTCTCAAGAATTTCTTGCTGATATTCAATTTGCTGGTTTGACAGAGGACTATCTCGGGCAGTTGGTGCGGGTCAGTTTACGCGGGAGATCGATTGCCAGCAGGCAGGGGAATGACTTTCACAATATGACCGGTTGCAGCCCGGTCATGCATGAGGTATTTCGCAAAATTCGTCTTTATGCTGCTTCCGATGCAGCGGTTATTATTACCGGTGAAACCGGTGCGGGCAAGGAACTGGTTGCTCATGCCCTGCACGATGAGAGTCCGCGTCGCGAAAAACCGTTTGCCGCCCTTAACTGTACTGCCATCAGTGAACAATTGCTTGAGTCGGAGCTGTTTGGTCATGAGCGTGGTGCTTTTACCGGGGCGACGCGGGAGCATCATGGTTATTTTGAGCGGGTCGATGGTGGCACCCTGTTTCTGGACGAGATTGGCGACATGCCAATGCATACTCAGACCAAATTACTGCGAGTTTTAGAAGATGGTCGGGTGCAGCGGGTTGGCGGTGAAAAGAGTCGGCAAGTCGATGTCCGTTTTATTGGTGCAACCAATATTCCTCTGGAACAGGCTGTTGCAGAAAAACATTTTCGCGCCGATCTTTATCACCGTATGGCAGTTTTGCGGATTCATCTTCCCTCCCTGCGGGAACGTCCAGAAGATATCCCTCTGTTGGCCGAAATATTTTTACAGGAGTTCAACTCCAAATATGGGAAAGGGTCCAAGCGGTTGACTAACGAGGCGATCCGCTTGCTGCAATCCTACCTCTGGCCGGGAAATGTTCGTGAGTTGAAAAATGCCATAGAGCGGGTGGTGGTGGAATCGGAGGCTGAGGCGATCGGGGCACGAGCTTTTTCGGAGTGGATTCGTGAACGGCAGCAATTTGCCGGGGCGGTCAGCTCTTTACCGGTGCGCCAGAATCTTCCTGCGGTGATCCCCTACTCTTCGATTAAGCAACCCCCTTTATCTCCAGTTGATGCCGTACAATCAACTATGGGTCAACGGGTTGAATTATCCGCAGAGGTGATTCGACAAGCTTATCAGGATGAAGCGGGAAACCTCTCTGCTGTAGCGAGACGGCTGGGGATCCATCGTGCGACTCTCTATCGTCATCTCCAGCGTCTCAACTTAACCCGTCAAGACCTCACTTAAGTTATTGGTATCCGTCCCATCCAAGCAATAACTCTCATAAAGTATCGATCCGAGCTTTCACCTTTTCACCTATGTAGCGGGCAATCGGCATGGCAGAGGTTGCTGCCGGGGAGGGTGCATTGCCGACAATCAAGGCACGTTCAGTTTCGACGAACAGAAAATCATCCAAAGTTGTGCCATCTGGTTTGACTGCCTGAGCGCGAACTCCAGCAGGATAGGGGAGTAAGTCACTGAGGGTCACCTTGGGACAGTAACGGTTGACCTGTTTCAGATAGCCGGGACGGTAGAGAGAATTTTTCAATTCGATCAGGGTTGGCAATGGATACTTCATCATCAGGCGGTAGAGGCCGGAATAGCTGAGCATCTCTGCCAAATCCCGGAAATTGATCGTCCAACGGCTATAACCCTCCCGTGCCAGTGCCAGGGTCGCATTGGGTCCGACAGTGAGTGAGCCGTCAATCATCGGGGTCAGATGGATGCCCAGAAACGGCAGTTCTGGATTGGGGATCGGGTAGATTGGGTGGGTGACAATCTGACTTTTTTCAGCCGGGAGCTGGAAATATTCACCCCGGAAGGGGAGAATTTTAAAGCTCGGTTGTTGTCCCAACATCTGGATAACCCGGTCGGAGTGGAGTCCGGCACAGCTGACCAGGAAGTTTCCGGAGAACTTTCCCAAACTGGTTGTGACCTCGATTCCACTGCTCTCTTTCAGAGCAGAAACCAGACAGTTGGTATGAATTTCACCCCCAGCGGTAATAATTTGCTCCGCCAGCTTATTTGCCACCTGCTCAAAGTCAACAATCCCTGACGATGGGACCCAGGTTGCGGCGACACCGATAACCTCGGGTTCAAATTCGTGCAGTTGCTGCTGATCAAAAACCTCCGTCTCAATTTCGTTGATCCGGCACCGTTCGAGCAGCTCCTCCATCCGTTCGACATCCTGTTGATCGGTTGCCACAAGTAGCTTTCCGGTGACCCGGAAGGGGATATCATGTTCACGGCAAAATTGTTTGGTGTCCCGGTTCCCTTCGCGGCAAAAACGGGCTTTTAGACTCCCCGGTGCATAATAGACACCCGCATGGATAATCCCACTGTTGTGTCGGGTCTGATGAGTTGCCAGACCCTGCTCCTTTTCCAGGACGACCACTGTTGCACCGGAGAATTGTTGCTGTAACTGACGAGCCGTTGCCAGACCGACAATCCCGCCACCGATCACAATAAAATCGTAGTTTTTCATTGAATCTATTTGACCTTTTTTGAGTGACTTAACTCTAGTACCCTGTAACCCATAAACTTTTGCAAGAAGCTTGTTTTTATCCGAATTTATCAGATTTTTATCCTGTCAAAAAAGCTTTTGCTCTTCTTGGTGTGCAAGTTGCTATTCCTGGTAATCCTGTTTGGTTTTTTCCATCTGTTCGGCGTAGTGAGCAAGGAGGGTACGACGCGACATCATATAGAGCACTTTTGTGGGATTATCGGTATCAACGACCGGAATTTCATCCAGATTGCGGGCGGTCAGTTTTTTCATGACTTCGTTCAAGTGTTCATCCGGTGTGGCAGTAATCACGTTTCTGGTTGCAATGTCACCGGCAATCACCAGGGTTGGTGGAATGTCTTCATTGAGAATGCGGCGAATATCGGTCATCGAAAAAATGCCAACCATCATCTCCTCAGCATTAACGACGGGATAATAAGTGGTTTTTGCTGCAGCAATTCTATTAAGAATTTCGGGTAACGGCATCCCTTCGGGAATCAAGGTTGGTTTTTTCCCTTTACGAGCCAGACTGCGAACCCGAACACCTTCGAGGATATCGATAACAAAATCTCCGAGGTGAGCCGGTGAATCAAAGCGACAGGCAACCTGTTGCTCATAGATACTGTTTTTGCGCATGACGATCATCGCCACGACACAGACCAGCATCAACGGTGCGAGTAACGCATAATTTCCGGTCAATTCACTGACCATGATCAGGGTGGCAATCGGTGCATTGG
>JAOZQF010000164.1 GCA_029932345.1 Desulfuromusa sp.
TCAACATCGCGCTGCCGAACCTGTTCGATATTTTTCCGAATCGCCCGACCAGGCAACCCTGCCGGGCTCATGATCAAACCGATATCATCCTTGCTGCAATCAAGATAAGCCTGTTTGAATTCATCGCTGGCATCACACTCCTCGGTCACGACAAAGCGCGTCCCCATCTGCACACCATCAGCCCCCTGGGCCAGTGCATATTGAAGATCATCATGATCCCAGATGCCGCCAGCAGCAATAATGGGAATATCCTGATCCCATTTTGTTTTAAAATACTCTTTAACCCCACGGACAGTCGCATACTGATCGTAGTCACCGGTACCGATCTTCTCCATTTTTTCACCCAGATGACCCCCCGCGGTATCGGGGTCCTCAACCACGACGGCATCGGGAAAACGATTAAAGTTCTTATGCCATTTCCGGGCAATCAGCTCAGCGGCCTTCACCGAAGAGACGATCGGAATCAGGGCAACATCGGGAAAATCTGCGGTCAACCCAGGGAGATTCAACGGCAAACCGGCACCGGCGATAATAACCTTGACGCCCCCTTCACAGGCGGCGCGAACCATGTCTTCGTAGTTTTTAACCGCAACCATACAGTTGATCCCGATGATACCATCGGGAGCTATTTCATACGCCTTGCGTATTTCATCCAGCAGTGCCTGTCGGTCAGCAGCGAAATAATTGTGACCGTCGTAGTGATCGCTATTCAAAGCAAGACCCGCGGTTGCAATAATCCCGATACCACCATTCAACGCAACAGTCCCTGCCAGGCGGTGTGCCGATATCCGCACCCCCATTCCACCCTGAATCAGCGGGTAGGGAACATGGTATTGACCTATGGTTAATCCTCTAGACATAAAAACTCCTGTCAATGACAGCCATCAATAATAAATAGCTGAAACACATTTTCGATTTAATCAGGGAATATTATCAGCCTGCCCCTGTTAGAAATGTAATAGTTATGTAAAAACTGACTTGTAACGCCCTGATTTCAATGGTAATAGATAAACCATGAAACTGTTCCGGCGCCTTTTTCACCCCCTGATCACCTTTATTGCTATTCAAATTATCTGGATTCTGTTGCTGGTCTCCTGGATCTACTGGTTTATTGGCCGCCATCAACAATTAAAAGATCTGGCCAATAAATATCAGGTGGAGTGGCTACCTGCAACCGGCGACTGGCTGATCCTGACTGAGGGGATTCTGCTGCTGGTTGCCATTCTGGTTGGTATTTATGTCATTTTTCTCTACTGGCGGCGTCAGGCTTCACTCAATCGGTCACAACGTCACTTCATCAATCAGGTCACTCATGAATTAAAATCACCACTGGCATCACTTCAGCTCCACCTTGAAACGATCCAGATGCGCCAGACCAACCCGCAACAGTTGCAACAATTTGTCTCAAGAATGCAGGGGGACTGTGAGCGCTTAAACGGCTTGATCAATAATCTGCTGACTGCTGGAAAAATTGAACATCGCGGGGCAGAACTCAACCTGCAACAGGGCAACCTGTCACAGATGATAGAGTCTTATTTTTTGCGCGAGAAACAGAAGTTTCCCAAAAATGGAGAATTATCCTGGGAGATTGAAGCAGACCTTACCGCCCGTTTTGAAACGGATGCTTTTGAAACTGTCCTGCGAAACCTTCTGGAAAACGCAATTCTCTATGCTAATGGTCCACCTATTATTACAATCAAGCTAAGTCGGGATGGTGAAATGGCTCATTTGCGTTTTATCGATCAGGGAACTGGAATTCCCAGGAAATACCAAAAAAAAGTTTTCCAGATTTTCTATCGGATCCGGCACAGTGGAAAAACTATCCCCGGCAGCGGTCTTGGCTTGTTCATCGTTCGGAATGTGATTCGACTTCATGGGGGAAAAGTTTGGATTGAAAGTCTGGGAAAAGGTAAAGGGACAACCTTTCACCTGATGATCCCCCTGACAACAGAGAGAATATGATGAAGCAGAAAAAAACCCCCATATTACTAGTTGAAGATGAACCACACATCGCCCAGGGATTAATATTTAACCTGGAAGAAGAGGGTTATCAAATAACCCATGTTGAAAGTGGCGAACAAGCCCTTGAACAACTGACAAAAAAAGACTACGCGCTGATTATTCTTGATCTGACATTGCCGGGGATCAGTGGTCTGGTGGTCTGTGAACGGTTGCGGGAAGAAGAAAACCAGATACCGATTCTGATGCTGACGGCCCGGGGAACAGAACAGGATCGGATCACCGGACTGAGCACCGGGGCAGACGATTATCTGGCCAAGCCCTTTAATCTCAAAGAATTTTTATTACGCGTTGCCGGTCTGCTACGACGGGCCAACTGGCAACCGGACAACTCTAAAAAAGAGCTATATAGTTTTGGCGACAACCAGATAAATCTGGAAACACATCAAGCGGTAACGGCTCATGGAACCATTCAACTGACCGGCCTGGAAATGAAAATGTTGCTGCTTTTTTTTGAGCAGGAAGGAAAAATACTTTCCCGGGGAGAGTTACTCAAACAGGTCTGGGGGATGTCACCAGAAACCGAAACCCGTACTCTGGATAATTTTATTGTCCGGCTACGCAAATATTTTGAAACCGAACCGACAAAACCTCGCTATTTTCGTACCGTTCGCGGGCGGGGATACAGTTTCATCCAGGAACCGGAATAGTTGCAAAGGGTTGAGGCAACTCCCTCCGAAGTATCAAATCAAATTGTCAATAGATTCCCTCTATATTATAATCAACCTACTGAGATTTAGCTAATTACAGAGAAATGAGATTAATTCTTTTCAAAGGAGAACAAGATGAAGGCAGTACTGATTAATGAGTTTGGTGCTCCAGATGTTATGAAGATCGGGGAAATTGACAAGCCACAACCAAAATCTGATGAAGTCCTGATCAAGGTTGTTGCTACCAGTATCAACCGCCCCGATCTGGTACAAAGAGTAGGAAACTATCCCGCCCCAGCTGGAGATTCAGAAATTCTTGGACTCGAAGTTGCTGGTACCATTGAGGAAATTGGCAGTAATGTCGACAATTGGAAAATTGGTGATCGGGTTATGACGCTGGTTGGAGGGGGTGGCTATGCAGAGTATGCCGTTGCTTACGCCAACCATTTAATGCCGATCCCCGACAGCATGAGTTTTGAAGAAGCAGCCTGCGTTAACGAAAGTTACATTACCGCATTTCTCAATGTGTTTATGCTTGGCGAACTGCAGGACGGCCAGACTGCGATTCTCCACGGCGGGGGCGGAGGAGTCAATACTGCAGCAATTCAACTGGCAAAAGCTCTCACCCCAAATGCTAAACTGATTGTGACCGCAAATCCCACCAAGATGGAACGGGTCAAAGCTTTGGGAGTCGACCTGGTGATTGATTATACCGAAACACCCGACTTCTCTGGCGTGATTAAAGAATATACCAACAAAAAGGGGGTCGATATGATCCTCGATCATGTTGGCGCCAAATATCTGAAGCCAAATATGAACTCTCTTGGTTACACCGGAAAACTTGTGGTTATCGGTGTTATCAGTGGGATTAAAGCTGAATTAAATCTGGCCCTGATGATGGTCAAACGGCAACAAATTATTGGCTCGGTTCTCCGCAGTCGTCCGGTTGCTGAGAAAGGTGACATCGTTGCTGAGTTTACCCGCCGGGCTCTGCCAAAGTTTGCTGACCGGAGTATCGTCCCGATTATCGAAAAAGTTTTCCCACTTGCAGAGGTAGTCGCAGCCCACCAGATGATGGAAGAAGATAAGCACTTCGGCAAAATTGTTCTGAAGATTGCCGATAGCTGATTCAGGTATTATGATTAAGTGAGGAGAAAACGTCCTTTGGATCGGAACCGAAGGACGTTTTCT
>JAOZQF010000165.1 GCA_029932345.1 Desulfuromusa sp.
CTTTCTATTATATAAATGTATATACAAATATAGACAAGGTCAATAAATTAAATTTCAGGAGTCTGTCAGGCTTTTGGGCCGTAGCGAAAAATGACTGTTTAAGGGCAGATTTTTGATCGTTTGAGAGCGAATAGCCGCAGCTATTTGTCGAAAAGGATCGGAAATCTGAACCAAACAGACGTTTTTGCAGTAGGTTCCTGTAAAGTCTGACAGGCTCCTAGTGATTGATTTTCTTTTGCAAGGTGGCTTATCGGTACCTCTGTATTCCAGAGGGCGATGGCAACAGTATTACTGAAATTTTGCGTGACAAAGCTCCCTTGAATCCGGGTAAAATCTTCTATTTGGATTCTCTTAGTGGTTTGAAAAGAAATTTTGCGAAAACCGGATGCGGTCTGTCGGTGACATTTGATCGGCAGTTTTTCCCATTGCTTCGATCTCTTTAAGGATGGGAAGCAGCCCCCTCCCATTTGCCATCTGGATGGCCAGTCCGGGTCGCGCATTTAATTCAAGGACCATGGGGCCGAGATTTTTATCGATCACAACATCTGCCCCAAGGTAGCCAAGTCCGGTCATTTCATACCCTTTGGATGCCAGGTGTAGTAATTCATCCCAATGTGGGACGACCAGTTCACAAAGTATTTTCCCGGTATCCGGATGCTTAAGGATGGGTTTGTTATACTGCACCGCTTTGAGGGCTCGGCCGTCAGTTAAGCTGATTCCCACCCCGACGGCACCCTGATGTAAGTTAGCTTTTCCATCAGAGGCTTTGGTTGAGAGACGGGTCATCGCCATGACTGGGAACCCTTTGAAGATGATCACCCGGATATCCGGAACCCCCTGATATGAAAAGCCCTCAAATGAATCGGTAAACTGAATTAAAGATTCAATCAGCGCTTTGTCATCGCGACCACCCAGACTGTAGAGTCCGCTGAGGGTGTTGCTGACATGACGTTTAATCTCCACCAGAGAGACAGCCTGGCCACTTGGTTTGAGGAAAGCGTCTCCCTCCCGCCCGGTAATAACGAGAATCCCTTTTCCGGCACTCCCCTGGGAGGGTTTGATCACAAATTGTTCGTGGGGTTCAAGCATCTCGGTCAAATTCTTGATCTGGTGTTGATAGCGAATCAACCCGTAGAGCTCTGGAGTGGCGACACCGTGTTCACGCGCGACCCGCTTGGTCTCGTATTTGTCATCAACCAGCGGATAGAGAGCACGGGTATTGTGGCGGGCAATGTAGCTGACGTTTCTGGCATTCATGCCAATGATGCCCTTGTTTCTGAGTGCTGATGGATGGGCGTAGATCATGGCGCATCCTCTTTAGACAGGGGGCTGAAACGGCGTAGTTCGGAGAGCCGATAGCCAGTGTATTGTCCTAATAGAAGAATGATCGCCAAGACGATGAATAGTAATTCGGGAAAGGTGAAAACCATGTATTGCAAGACCCGACTTCCCATGACGAAGTAGCAGAACGTGGCTGCAAGCAGACTTCCCCCGGTCTGGATAGCGACTTCCTTCCCCCCATCTTCTTCCCAGAGAACCGAGAGTCGCTCCACCGTCCAAGCTAGAATAATGGTCGGGAAAAGGGTTATGGAACGGGCAAATTCCAGATGGAGCATATGGCCGATAATACTGACTGAGGCCATAATGCCGATCACCACAATAACGACTGCAGAAATGCGTGGAACCAGCAGCAGGTCAAGTCGCGACAGGTAGGAACGAACCAGCAGCCCGGAGCCGACAACCAGCAAAAATATCACCAGTCCTGTGATCAGTTGAGTTTGTAGGAATGCCATAGTGAGAAGGATTGGCATAAAGGTGCCGGAGGTTTTGATCCCCACTAAATTGCGCAGTATTACGATGATCAACGCACCTAAAGGGATCATCAATAACATCCGAAACGCATTCTGCTGATCGATGGGCAAATTGTAAATAGAGAATTCGGCAAAACGGTTTCCTGCTCGCTTTGCTGAATCCTTAACCACTTCCATAAGGGGTCGGCGATCGCGCATAACCGAAAAACGAATACTTGCATTTTCTCCACCATCAATGCTGATCAGCGATTCCCCGCCCCGTTGCCAGGCCAAGAAGGGTGAGGGGATTCCCGGCTGGGGTTTGTCTGCAAGAAAGGCTGCCCACTGTTTATCTGCTTTGCGGACAAGTAGGGCTGGTATTGAGGATTGCAGTTTGTGACTTTCTTCAAGATGTAGCCCTCGCACTAAATGGACTTCTATATCAGCTGCAAGCAAAATTTGCTGGATCACTCTGGCGCGATTCAATATAGAATCTTTATCTCGCAGGATAAAACGGATATTTTGAGATGGTTCTTTTTGAGAAAATTGTCCAATGACGTAACTGGTGAATGATTCTGTATCGGCAGAATGTTCACGGGCATCTTCCACGATGGCCTTGACTGCAGTGATTAGCGGCTCCTCCTCATAATCGGGATCACGGGGTGGTGTCTGGGTTGTAAAATCCCTCAGATTCTGTGGGCGTAGTTTTTGATAAGCAACAACCCGATAAAATAAGCGTTGTTTCCCTTCTGCATCAGCTCGCGCCCATACAACCTGGCGGTGCAATGTATTGACTTGTTGATCTTCTGCGGGGGTGAAGCCATATCCGAGAGAAATCCCCTCCTCACTGAGTAGCCCCAATGAAGTTTGATCCCCGGGGACCGCCAGTGAGACTTTTGCCGGTCCTCCTTTAGCTTCAAAGCGTATGTCAGCTTCAATGACCCAGACTGGAACAGTTTGTTTGGGGAGAAATGGTTCCCCTAGGACAACCCGCTTGTAAGTCATCCCAATGCCTCCTATCAGGCATAATAACCCTATAATACAGTAGAGCTGAAAGCGAGATGACACTATTTTTTCCCCTTTGCCACAAAGGAGTGGGAGACGTCTATCAGAAAGTTACCATCCAGTAGATTGCGACCGATCAAGACTGGATACTCGTATTTAGAACGGTCTGTCAGGGTAAACTCGATTCGTCCCTCAAACTCACCAAGTTGAACCTTCAATTTAACCGCAGGTCTCATCTGATCTTCTGCACCATGCCGTTTAATGTTTGCCACCCGGGTGATGGGGTATTCTTGAGGTTCACCCTTTTTCAATTTTTCTTCTGGATTGTCGGAAGGGAGCGGCAGGCTGAAACGAACCCACTTTTTACCGTCACGCTCAAAAATCTCTATATCCGAGGCACTCATCGAACAGGTTGTTGCTCCCGAATCGATACGGGCGCGATAACGATATTTTTGTGGGAAAACCGTCAAATATTCTGCCTGACCGATGATAGGAAGAGCCGAACTCAGTTCGTCCCCCTCTTGAACCTGATCCTTTTGGGCGGAAAAGGTATAACCTGCTCCACACAGCATTGTAAGTGCTACCAATACAAATAATTTCATCACTATTTTCATCGTTTTTCTCCCTAATCTTATTGCAAGGATATATTTTTTTACAGGTAGATATTGTTCGAGAGCAATGGCTGTAAAGTTGAAGATAAAAGCATTCTAACTCAGAGAAGGTCTGGAAAAACTTTTTGTTTACGTGATGTGTAAGAGTGAAAATAATACCATTTTACTCCAGAAGTACAAGACCGATTGTCGATTAATCCTTATATCATTCCTCCTTTCACCCTTCTTCTCCTCAAAAATCGGTAAAATCCGTCCCTGAGTGGTTTTGTAGAAGTGTGGATTTATGTATATACAAATATAGATAAATTGCCGATTATAGCGTATAGTTCAGCAGTCGTTTTTAACCTTATGGACCAGGCAGGGTGAGTTTGATAAAGGAGAGTAGCGGAGTGCAGCCCCGTTTTCAGATAATCAAGAATTTTATCGTTAAGGCGATTGGTGACAGAACTT
>JAOZQF010000166.1 GCA_029932345.1 Desulfuromusa sp.
GCCCCGGCCGTTTAAATCGGAAGTGTTGAAGTTTGAGCAGTTGGATTTGTTTGATGAGGGAAAATGATTTTGTGCTATTGTTTGCTCATAAATTTGTCAGGGGGATAAAGATTGTTTTTGTAACCACCTGAAGAAATTCTCAGGTGGTTTTTTTTAGGAGCAAACATGCACGCCAATCTGGTTGAACTCGAAAAGAAGCTCTGGTCTGCTGCCGATGATCTGCGAGCTAATTCTGAGCTGAAATCTTCTGAATATTCAGTCCCGGTTCTCGGACTGATCTTTCTGCGCTATGCTGATATCAAGTTTGCCGCTGCCCAGCAGGAACTTGCCGGAAAAGGGAGTGGTCGCCGAACTATTGGCCCGACCGACTACAAAGCTAGCGGGGTGATTTACCTGCCCGAAGAAGCACGCTACGCCGAGCTGCTCAAGGTTCCCGAGGGTGAAGATATTGGTGCCCGGATCAATGACGCGATGCGTCTGATCGAGCAGCAGAATGAAGAACTCAAAGGAGTGCTGCCAAAAACCTACCAGCAGGTCGGCAACGCACCGCTTTTCACCCTGCTTAAAACCTTTGCCTCTATTCCTCTTGATATCGAAGGGGACGCTTTCGGCAAGATTTATGAATATTTTCTTGGTGCTTTTGCCATGTCAGAAGGGCAGAAAGGGGGCGAATTTTTTACCCCCACGGCCCTGGTCAAACTGATCGTTGAGATTATTGAACCCTTTTCGGGGCGTATCTTTGATCCGGCCTGCGGCTCGGGAGGTATGTTTGTCCAGAGTGCCGCTTTTGTTGCTGAGCATCAGAGAAACCCCGGTAACGAAATCAGCGTTTTCGGTGAGGAGCGGGTCGCAGAGACGGTACGGCTGTGCAAAATGAACCTTGCAGTCCACGGTCTCTCCGGTGATGTCCGGCAGGGCAATAGTTACTACGATGACATCCACAAAAGCCTTGGTCATTTCGACTTTGTCATGGCCAACCCCCCTTTCAATGTCAGCGGTATCGATAAAGAACGGATCAAGGATGACTCTCGTTTTCCCTTTGGAATGCCAAAAACCGATAATGGCAATACTATCTGGTTGCAGCTTTTCTATAGCTCGCTCAATGAAAAAGGTCGCGCCGGGTTCGTTATGGCCAATTCGGCCAGTGATGCTCGTGCTTCGGAACTGGACATCCGCAAACAGCTGATTCAGGCCAAAGCGGTCGACGTGATGGTCACCATCGGCAGCAACTTCTTCTATACCGTTGCGCTTCCCTGTACCCTCTGGTTTCTGGATAACGGTAAAAAGAGCAGCGCGCGTGAGGATCAGGTACTCTTCATCGACGCCCGGCACACCTTCCGCCAACTCGACCGCGCTCACCGTGATTTCACTCCCGAACAGATTGAGTTCCTCGCTAATATTGCCCGGTTGTATCGCGGTGAAAAAATTGAAACAACCCACGGCAGCGCCACCCTGTTGGAACAATACGGCTTACTCCCCTCGCCCTCTGGGATGGGGGGTGAGGGTGCTGGGTACAAAGATGTCCCCGGCCTATGCAAGGTCGCAACCCTTGAGGAGATCAAAGCGCAGGGTTGGAGTCTGAATCCGGGGCGCTATGTCGGGGTGGCAGATCGGGAGGAAGATGATTTTGATTTTGCTGAGCGGCTGGAGGAATTGAACGAGGAGCTGGAGGTTCTGAATTCTGAGGCTCGGGAACTGGAAGAGCAGATTGCCGAAAATATGAGTGAATTACTCGGGAAAATATCGTGACTGTAATTTGGCCTACTGTTGAGATATCAGAAGCATGCGAGCTTATTATCGACTGTGTCAATAAAACAGCCCCAGTTGTTGATGGCCCAACTCCCTATAGAATGATCCGTACTACCAACGTCCGTGATGGCTGGGTTGACACAAATACTGTCAGGTACGTAGAGGAGGAAGTTTACAAAAAGTGGATTCGCAGAGGTGCTCCACAAAAGGGTGATGTCATTCTGACAAGAGAAGCTCCCCTGGGAGAGGTTGGCTTGCTTCGAGATGATAAAGGGATTTTCCTCGGGCAACGACTAGTGAAGTACCGGGCTAATCAGAAAAAGCTCGATAATCGGTTTCTTCTTTACTCGCTTTTGGACGATGATCTTCAAGGCCAAATTAAAGCTTTTGGTTCTGGTTCAACTGTCGAGCATATGCGTGTTCCCGATTGTGAGAAATTGGTTCTTCGCCTCCCCCCTCTCAAAATCCAACACAAAATCGCCTCCATCCTCTCCACCTACGACGACCTGATCGAAAACAACAACCGGCGCATCAAAATCCTCGAAGAGATGGCGCAGACTATTTACCGTGAATGGTTCATCAACTTCTGCTTCCCCGGCCATGAGCAGGTCAAGATGGTCGATTCGCCGCTCGGGAAGATTCCGGAAGGGTGGGAGGTGAAGGCGGTCACTGAAGCTGTTGAAATTAAGCCGAAAACGAAAGTACCCAAAGAGGGAGAAAAGCCTTTTGTTCCCATGGGATCGTTATCGACCGATTCAATGTTGATCTCAAATGTAGAGACAAAAGCGGGCAACAGTGGAACAAAGTTCAAAAATGGTGACACGCTTTTTGCTCGTATTACGCCGTGCCTCGAAAATGGCAAGACAGGGTTTGTGCAATTCTTGCCAGACAATGAGACGACAGCTTTCGGCTCAACCGAATTTATTGTTCTGCGATCGAAGTCACTCAGTCCTGAGTATGTTTATCTCATGGCCCGATCCAGCAAATTTCGTGATCACGCCATCAAGAGTATGTCTGGTGCGACAGGCCGACAGCGTGTTAGTGAGAAATGCTTTGACCAGTTTTTCATCGCGCAGCCGGGCTGTGGGATTTTGGATGTTTTCAGAAGCCGTGTTTCTCCAATGTTTCGAGAAATTCATGTCTTGGCAAAAAAGAATGAGAACCTCCGCCAAACCCGCGACCTGCTTCTGCCAAAGCTTATTTCGGGAACTATTGACGTGTCTGCCATAGAGGTTGAAATCAAAGTCGCATAGCCAAACCAAGGACGTGGAATGACAGAGCCGGACATGCCTATTGCACTTGTTATCAATGATATTCCAATTGACGAGCATTGCATCGGAGATCGTTGGCAAGTGGGGGACATCAATCAACTGGCAAAACTCGTTGCCATCATTGTGATGGGTCAGGCGACTCATGCTGCGTGTATCTTACGAGAACTTACTGCGGCGGCTCCCGCCTTTACGAATGAAAGCCTACAGAATGAAGCGATTATAAAACTGACGGTTCAAGAGAAAAAACAATCGCCCAGAATTGGTTACCCACGATGGCAAAGAGACGGCCTCATATTTGAAACAATATCTTGGATTGCGGCCCGTCAGCAATATGGTGCTGATGTTTTTCTTAAGGACCCTCATGTGAGTGCAACAACACAGGGCCTTGACGGACTTATGATTGAAATGGAGCCGGGCGGGCTTGGAATCACACAGACCACAATATTTGAAGATAAGTGCTCTGAAGATCCAAGAGGGACTTTTATAGATAAGGTGATCCCCGCTTTTTTGGATCGCCATGAAAATAAACGAAGCGCAGAGTTAATTGCTTCCGCTGCGTCTTTGATCAAGTTGAGTGGCATTGATGACGAAGCAGCGATAAGAGCCGCTGAGCGTGTTCTTGATATAAAGTTCAGACGTTATCGTGCATCAATGGCCGTAACGTCCGAGTTTGACACAGACGAGCAAAGGAAGGTGCTCTTCAGTGGCTATGACGCGTTGTCTGGAATTGAAGCGGCTCAACGTGTGGGTGCTAGTTTTGTTGTTGATGGAGAATTACGGGATTGGTTCGATGCTTTTGCGGAACAAGCAGTTA
>JAOZQF010000167.1 GCA_029932345.1 Desulfuromusa sp.
TTCTGTCGTGACCCTGCGTAAAGGGGAAAAGAAGGTTCGCCAATTTTTATTGGGCGGATGAATCAGGGTGGTACCGCGAAGTTAAAACTTTCGCCCCTGTCTATTTAAATAGGCAGGGGCTTTTTTATTTTTGTCTGAAAGGGGGTGGTTCTGAGTGGAATCTGACCTTGGTGACCTGGAAGTTATTGAATGTCTAAGACATAAAGTCTATAGGAACTATCCCGGATCAGAGTAACCGGGAAATATTTTAAGGAGTTACGTTATGAGTCAACAAGAAAACATTATTATTTTCGATACAACCTTGCGGGATGGTGAACAATCACCAGGTGCGAGTATGAATATTGAGGAAAAACTGCGGATTGCCCATCAACTGGAACGGTTGAATGTTGATGTCATGGAAGCTGGCTTTCCTATCGCCTCTGATGGTGACTTTGAGGCGGTTAAGAAGATTGCCCAAACAATTAAGGGAGCACAGATCGCCGGGCTTTCACGCTCAAATAATATGGATATTGACCGCGCCTGGGAAGCTTTAAAATATGCCGGTGAACGTGGACGGATTCACACCTTTATCGCGACCAGCGATATCCATATGAAATACAAGTTGAAAATGAGCCAACAGGAAGTTCTCGATGCGGCTGTTGCAGCAGTCACCCGTGCGGCTGGATATACCCCCAATGTTGAATTTTCTGCTGAGGATGCCGTGCGGACTCAACTTCCTTTCCTCGCTCAGATCATTACGGCAGTTATTGAGGCAGGTGCGACAACGGTTAATATCCCTGATACTGTCGGTTACACGATACCGTCAGAATATTTTGACATCATCAGCTATCTCAAAAAGAATGTCAGTAATATTGATAAAGCGATTATCTCGGTTCACTGTCACAATGATCTTGGCCTGGCAGTTGCTAATTCTTTAGCTGCGGTTCAAGCAGGTGCACGGCAGCTTGAATGTACGATCAACGGCATCGGTGAGCGGGCTGGTAACTGCTCCCTCGAAGAAGCAGTTATGACGTTGCGTACCCGTCAGGATATTCTGTCGTACACGACCAATATTGCAACGGAACAAATTACGCCATCAAGCAAGTTGCTTTCGACTATTACCGGTATTCAGGTTCAGCCGAACAAGGCAATTGTGGGTGCCAACGCGTTTGCCCATGAAGCTGGTATTCATCAACATGGGGTGTTGATGGATAAAACAACCTACGAGATCATGACTCCCGAATCTATTGGCCTGAGAGCTAACAAGCTGGTTCTTGGTAAGCACTCAGGTCGTCATGCCTTTATCGATCGACTCAAAGAGCTAGGTTATGATCTTAGCAAGGAAGAGATTCAAAAAGCTTTTGTCCGTTTTAAAACCCTGGCCGACATGAAAAAGGAGATCTTCGATGAAGATCTTGATGCTATTGTTGCCGATGAAGTCCTGCGCGTTTCCGAGACCTACAAGTTGCTGCAGATGAATGTCAGTTCTGGTTCTTTCGCTGCACCGACGGCAACGGTTGAAATGGACGTAAAAGGTGAAAAGAAGAGGACTGCGGTGATGGGTGACGGCCCGGTTGATGCTGCTTTTAAAGCGATTAAGGAGCTCACTGGAACTTCTTATCCCTTGCTCAACTTTTCGGTCGGTGCGATCACCGGCGGAACCGATGCACAGGGTGAGTGTTCCGTGCGCTTGAAAAATGATAGTGGCCGCGAGGTGCTGGGTCAAGGGGCTCATCCAGATATTATCGTCGCCAGCGCCAAGGCTTATATCAACGCGCTGAATAAGATTGCCGACATCGCCAAGCGTTTACAGGAAACGGTTTAATAACCAGACCTGAAATCATACAGGGAATTTATCACAGAGACACGGAGGCACAGAGGGGGAGAACCTTTTGGTCTGTTTTCTCTCTGTGCCTCAGTGATTCTGTGGTTGATGGTTTATTATTTTAATTTATACAGGATTGTTACAAACTGAAAATAACAGATCAACAGGAGAATACATGGGTAAAACATTAGCAGAAAAAATATTTGACAGCCATCTTCGTGATGAGCCTTTTCTTGGAGCAAAAGTTCTTAATCTGGATCGGGTTCTTTGTCACGAAATTACCACTCCGGTGGCGATTGCCGATCTGGTCTGGCGCGAAAAGGATCGTGTCTTTGATAAAAATAAACTGAAAGTTGTTATCGATCACGTCACTCCCTCAAAGGATACGAAGACGGCAACCCAGGCCAAGATCCTCCGTGATTGGGCTCGTCGACACGAGATTCCTGACTTTTTTGATATTGGGCGCAACGGCGTCTGTCACGCGCTGTTTCCAGAAAAGGGCTATATCCGCCCCGGATTCACCGTCATCATGGGCGATAGTCACACTTGTACTCACGGTGCTTTTGGTGCTTTTGCCGCCGGTGTGGGAACCACGGATCTGGAGGTTGGTATTCTCAAAGGGGTTTGTGCTTTCCGCGAGCCGAAGACCCTCCGGGTCAATCTCAATGGAACACTCGCAAAAGGGGTTTATGCCAAGGATGTTATTCTCCACGTGATTGGTCAGCTGGGAGTCAACGGCGCAACCGACCGGGTGGTCGAATTCCGCGGACCGGTGGTTGATGCAATGAACATGGATGCACGCATGACCCTCTGCAATATGGCTGTTGAGGCTGGCGGAACCTCGGGTGTCTGCATGCCCGACATGACCACAGTCGAGTATCTCTGGCAATTCATCAAGGACGAGTTCGCTGACAAAGAGGCTGCTCTTGCCGATTACAGCCAGTGGGTTTCCGATGAGGATGCCATTTACACATCGGTTGTCGATATCGATGTTTCCGACCTCAAACCGATGGTGACCTATGGCTACAAGCCCGATTGCGTCAAACCGGTCACGGAACTGGCGGGAACCCCGGTCGACCAGGTTTACATCGGCAGCTGTACCAATGGTCGGCTTGAGGATCTACGCCAGGCGGCCGCGATTCTGAAAGGGAAAACCATTGCTGACTCTGTGCGCGGCATTGTTTCCCCGGCGACACCAAAGATCTTCCAGGATGCTCTGGCGGAAGGAATTATCCAGATCTTCATGGATTCCGGTTTCTGCGTGACCAATCCGACCTGTGGTGCCTGCCTGGGTATGAGTAACGGCGTACTTGCGGAGGGCGAAGTCGCGGCCTCGACAACCAACCGAAACTTCAACGGACGTATGGGCAAAGGTGGCATGGTTCATCTGATGAGCCCGGAATCAGCCGCAGCAACCGCCATTACCGGTGTGATCACCGAGGCCTCAACTCTTTAAGGATCAGGAGAAAAAGAATGCAGAAAAAATTTGGTGGATCGGCAATCTTTCTTGATCGATCCGATATTAATACCGATGAAATTATTCCAGCCAAGTACCTCACCGAGGTGACCAAAGAGGCACTGACCCCGTATATCCTTGAAGATCTCAAGCTCGAAGGCTTCGATCCCAAGGGTGAGAAACTGAAAAATGCGACTGTTGTTGTATCGCGTGAAAACTTCGGTTGCGGTTCGTCCCGCGAGCACGCTCCCTGGGTTTTTGAAGTCAACGATGTCCACACTGTTATCGCCGAGAGTTATGCTCGAATTTTCCGCCAGAATATGTTCAACGGTGGCATGCTGGCGATTGAATTGCCCAAGGGTGATATCGATCAGTTGATCGCTCTGCAGCAGCAGGGTGATGTCGAAATTGGGATTGATCTGGAAAGTCAGTCGATGACTGCCAAAGCTGGTGGCGAAGAGAAGCAATTCAGTTTCGAGATCAGCCAGTTTGACAAGGCGTTGATCGATGCCGGTGGCTGGGTCGAGTTTGCCGATGCCCGTTATTGA
>JAOZQF010000168.1 GCA_029932345.1 Desulfuromusa sp.
GTTATCCTGATTTTTGTTATCCCTCAATTTTCAAGTATGTTTGCCGATTTTGGTAGTACTTTGCCACTGCCAACAATCATAGTTATCGCTATAAGTGATTTTATCCAGGATTATTTCTTGGCTATTGTCGGGGCAATTGCGTTTTTCATTTTTGCCGTTAAAAGAATCTATGCGACCAATAAAGGACGGGATGTCATGGACCGTTGGTCGTTAAGATTGCCTGTTTTTGGTATGTTAATTCGTAAAGTGGCGGTTGCCAAGTTTGCCCGTACCCTTTCAACGATGATTTCCAGTGGGGTACCAATTCTTGATGGATTGGATATCGTTCGAAAAACGGCTGGTAACCGAACCGTAGAAAAAGCGATTGCCCATGTCACGGTTAGTATCAGCGAGGGGAAAACTATTGCTGAACCGTTGAAAGCATCGGGGGTTTTCCCGGCGATGGTTTGTCAGATGATTGAAGTTGGTGAGCAGGCAGGTGCTCTTGACGCCATGTTGAGTAAAATTGCAGATTTTTACGATGATGAAGTTGATGATGCGGTCGGAAATTTAACCGCCATGATGGAGCCGTTATTGATGTTGTTTCTGGGGGTCACTGTCGGTGGTCTGGTTATCGCTATGTATCTGCCGATCTTTAAACTGGCAGGTGTTGCGGGCGGTTAATGAACACTGCAGTGACTTTGCAAAATAAGAGAATGAAAATGGATAACCGTAGTTTGACATGGTACCTAATTTGTCGAACTGCGGTTATTACTTTTCTGCTGGGTGGTGCGGCGATTTTTTACCTTAAAGGGAGTGCCAACCGTACTCTCATCTCACCGCTGTTTTTATTAATTGGGATTGCCTATGCTGAAGCTATAATTTCAGCACTTGTCCTTAAAAAAATATCTAACACTGACTTTTTTTCCCAGCTACAAATTGTCTGGGACTTATTGTTTGTCTCGGTTTTAATTCTCCTGACCGGGGGGGTTGCAAGTGTTTTTTCTTTTGCTTATCTGCTAGTTATTGTCTCTGCCAGTTTTTTGCTGTCTCGTCGTATGACGGTTTTAGCTGCGGCATGTGCCGTTATTCTGTTTGGTGGAATCCTTGATCTCCAATTTTTTAATTATCTACACGCTTTCAATTTATTTCGCACTGTTTCTGATGGTACCTTTTTTTCGACAATATTTGTCCATGGTGTTGCTTTCTTTCTGACTGCTATCCTCAGTGGAACTCTTGCGGATCGATGGCGACAGAGCGAAGCGCAGTTGCAGCGTAAAACGGTTGATTTTGCTGAACTGGAGAAGATGAATCAAACGATTCTGTCGCATATCAGTAGTGGGCTTATGTTGGTCAACTCAGAAGGTAGAATCCGCTCATTTAACCGGGCTGCGGCGGTGATTACCGGATTGTCATTCGAAGATGTTTATGACCAGTATGCTGCAGATATGTTTCCGGCGCTACTGGTTGATCCCACCGTTACTAAAAGACCCTTGAATCGCTCTGAAGGTTATTTTGCCAGGAAAAATGGGGAAAAACTGATTCTTGGTTATGCGACGACCCCGGCTAAAGGGAGTCAAGGGGAAGATCTTGGAATTCTGGTGACCTTTCAGGATTTAACCCAGTTGAAGAAAGTTGAAGAAGATTTGAAGCGGACCGATCGGTTGGCGGCAGTTGGACGATTGGCAGCAGGGATGGCGCATGAAATTAGAAATCCCCTGGCTTCGATCAGTGGTTCTGTCCAATTGTTGATGGAGGGTGAGACCGCTCAACCTGAAGATCTCCGTTTGATGGGTATTGTGGTGCAGGAAGCCGATCGCCTCAACGGGTTACTCACCGATTTTCTTGAATTTGCCAAGCCGAAACAACCGATGAAACAATCTGTCAATGTCGCTTCTATTTTTGATCAGCTTGTTGATATGCTGGCCGCTGATCACCGTTTCAAGGGGATTCAAATTGCTAAGAAATACCCGGAGACATTAACCCTGGTTTTGGATCAGGGTTTAATATTGCAGGCTTTGTGGGATCTGGCTATCAATTCGGTTGAAGCGATGGAGGGTGAGGGAGAGTTAATCTTCAGTGTTGAAATGGATGACCTTTCGACGCTTGTTGTTGAAGATAGCGGCCCCGGAATTGCCGATGAAATTAAAGGACGTATCTTTGAACCTTTTTTTTCGACAAAAGAGGGGGGAACGGGGCTTGGTCTGGCATCTGTCTACTCAGTTGTTGAGGCCCATGGTGGAATGGTCACTGTTGAGCGGGGAACTCTCGGTGGTGCCAGGTTTTCACTACTCTTTACCACGGGGGAAAATTAAGGATGTCTGCTGAAAATAGTGCGTCCAGAATACTTGTTGTTGATGATGAAAACAGCTTACGTGACCTGCTGACAATTTTACTCCAGCGTGAAGGGTATCAAGTTGATCAGGCTGCCGATGGTGCTGTGGCATTCGCTATGGTTCAGGAAAACCACTATGATCTGGTTATCTCTGATATTCAAATGCCCAGAGTGACCGGTATTGAACTATTACGCCAACTACGTGATCAGAACAATGATGTCACCGTTATGATGATTACAGCATTCTCCTCAACGGAAGAGGCCGTTGAGGCAATGAAGCTGGGTGCCTACGATTACATTACTAAGCCATTTAAAAATGATGAGATACGGCTGGTGATTAAAAATGCTCTGGAACGGGAGCAACTTCAGCAGGAAAATCGTCAACTGAAACGACAACTCGGGCAGCGTTTCTCATTTCAAAGTCTGATTGGTAAAAGTCCGGCCATGTCGAAGTTGATCTCCCTGATGGAGCGTATTGCACCTAGTCAGGCCAATGTTTTGATTACCGGGGAGAGTGGTACTGGCAAGGAATTAGTCGCACAGGCGTTACATGTCAACAGTGATCGAAAAAAGCACCCCTTTGTTCCGATTAACTGTGGAGCTATTCCCGAAAACTTGCTCGAAAGCGAACTGTTTGGTCATGAAAAAGGGGCATTTACCGGTGCCGATAAGCGCAAAGAGGGGTTGTTTGAATCTGCTGACAATGGAACTCTTTTTTTGGATGAGATCGGTGAATTGCCAATGGGGATGCAGGTTAAATTGCTGCGGGTCCTTCAGGAGAGAGAATTTCGCCGGGTTGGAGGAACCACCAATATCCCTCTGAACATCAGAGTTGTTGCGGCAACCAATCAGAACTTATCGGAAATGATTAAGGATGGTGGTTTTCGAGAGGATTTATTCTACCGTTTAAATGTTGTTTCCATTGAACTCCCGCCGTTGCGATCAAGACCGGATGATATTCCCCTCTTGATCAATAAGTTTTATCAACGCTTGACCGGTCGTGAGGAGTATCAGATTGAGAAACGGGCTTTGGAATTATTGCTCAATTATGATTGGCCGGGCAACGTTCGTGAACTGGAAAATTTAGTTGAGCGGTGTGTGGTGCTCGGTGAAAGTGACGAGTTAAAAATTGACTGTTTGCCAGAACAGGTTAAGAATAAAAATCGGAATCTCTGTGGATTAATTGGAGATCTTCCCGATGAGGATTTCGATTTGGAAAACTGGCTGGAAGATTTGGAAAGAACGGTTCTTCTTCAAGCATTGGAAAAATCTGGTGGGGTACGAAAAAAAGCGGCTGAGCTACTGGGAATCAATTTTCGTTCGATCCGCTATCGGCTTGGAAAGTTGGGAATCGGTGATGACGAGAAAATATAGGAAGAAGAGAGTTTAACTCAAAGATTAAAGTTGACAGTAGGGCAGGAATCATTAATATAGCCTTTTCATGCCCGGGTGGCGGAACTGGTAGACGCAAGGGACTTAAAATCCCTCGGGAG
>JAOZQF010000169.1 GCA_029932345.1 Desulfuromusa sp.
CATAACTATCAATCAAGCCACCATTTTCAATATAGTAGGCAACCTCTTCAAAAGAAATATCTCGATATTTCTTCAACCACTGTTTTTTACCTTCATTCCACTCAAAGTCTTTCATTTCCAAATACTAGCCTATTGTGTGCATTATGTCAAAAAGGAACATCATTCCAGCCATCGGGATGGCCCTTATCGAAACCATCGTTCTGAGGTTTTACATTGGGGTATTCGCCGGTTCTAATAGCCCACCCAGCATTTGCACGCCGTTAATATGTAAAAAACAGTTGCAGCGAACGAAATTTACATGCTAATAATGTGAGTATGGGAGGTTCTATAATGCTGAGCAGGAACATAGAAGATAAAATCAGACGTGGATTGAGCCATTTTCCAGTAGTTGTTTTGACCGGATCCCGACAAAGCGGGAAGACCACCCTGGCAAAAATGATCTGCCCGGAGTGGAGCTATTTTGACCTTGAGAAGGGAACCGACTTTGACCGAATTACCGGTGATTTTGATTTCTTTTTCAAGCAATATCCAGAATCGGTCATTATTGATGAAGCGCAGTCATCACCTCAATTATTCAAAGAACTGCGAGGAGTTATCGATTCAGATCGAGGGAAAAAAGGGCGCTTTCTGTTGACGGGATCAAGTTCTTCAGAACTGGTGCATAATATTTCTGAAAGTCTGGCGGGGCGGGTGGCCATTATTGAAGTGGGAACTCTAAAGATGAATGAGCGTTATCAATTGCCGCTCTCTCCTGTGTACTCCATCCTTAACAACGCTCCTGCACGCGGTCATCTTGCTGAACTTAAAAAAATGGTGTCGCCGCTGAGAACAGAACAGGTGCTGAACCATTTTCTCAAAGGGGGTTATCCGGAGCCCATTGTTGAGGAGTCAGAAGAGTTTTTCGCAGAATGGATGGTCAACTATCAGCAAACCTATATTGAGCGTGATATCCGCCGACTTTTTCCACGGATCAACACCCAGAACTTTCGCCGTTTCATCCGGATGCTCTCAGAACTGTCGGGGACAATTGTCAATCGTTCCGAGGTTGGACGTTCTCTCAATATCAGCGAATCAGCGGTGCGCGATTACCTCGATATTGCCCAGGGAACCTTCATCTGGCGCACCCTACCAAGTCTTGAACGTACCGTGAGTAAATCGGTGGTCAAAATGTCGCGAGGATACTTGCGTGACAGCGGCCTGCTGCATCATCTTCTGAATGTGAGAGAACTTGAACAGATCTATGCTCGACCGGGAACCGGGTCGGCTTTTGAGGGATTTATTATCGAAGAGATTATTCAGGGGCTACGGGCTGTTGAGACAGCACCATGGGAGTTTGCTTTTTACCGTACCCGCGGTGGAGCCGAAGTCGATCTAATTTTAACCTCACCTACCGGGATACGTATTCCAGTAGAGATCAAATTCGGGGTGAGTGTGCGGCGGGCACAGCTTAAGTCGCTGACTAAATTTATTGAATGCGAGCAGTGTCCCTACGGAATCGTGATCAACAATGGTGAGGATATTCAACTATTAACCGAAAATATTATTCAGTTACCTGCAAGGAGCCTGTAAATAATTTTGTGTAAACAGCATGCCGGTCAATGTGTCGGCATTCGATCTTCGAAAATAATCGTAAACTGATTCAATGCTAATTTCCAGTGGTGGATCGGCATCGTCTATTTTTTTGATGCCACCCACTCTCTTCTAGTGAAAAAATACCATGCATAGCATGCACATATACTTTGCTACAATTTCACAATGTCCAGCCACATTTCACCTAATTTAACGGTAAATTTAATCTTTTGGAGTCCATTCTAAGCTAATGCCATTAACATCAAAGCAATTAGCGCGTATCTCATTTTTGTATTCCGCTATGAAACGATCTTTATCTGCTTTTGTTCTCAAGACTACGGTGTCATAAGCATTGTACATGACAGCGATCAATGCTTTACGAGTACGCCCCTCTGGGTATATCTTATTAATGGTCGAGATGCCAACCTCTAAACTGTAACCATATTGATTACTTTTTTGTGCCGCTTCTGCCGCATCAGCAAGAAAGTCACAACCACGTGCGACCTCTTCTCTTCTTGTTTCAGATTGTGCAGTTGATGCGAACAATACAACTACCAACATTACGATTAACTGCTTCATTACTAAGTTTCTCCATTCAAAATTAATGTTTAGCACACCCCAATGACGCTTCGATAGAGGTTCCGCTAGTCTATGAAAATGCAGAAAGTTGCACAAACTTGTGTCCGGGAAAGGCTTGCTAGATCACCACAATTCACTTCCTTGATACACATACAGACCCGTGAATTTTGCCCTTTCTTTCTCAACCATCCAAACATTTCCTACCCCCATTTGAAATAAATTGCAAACCACCAAGAAATTCAATCTACAAGCCTTGTAAAACTCCCTTGGCTATACCAAGCAAACTCACTTCCGTAAAAGAATCATACTGCTCTTTTATCCGTAAAAACTCAGGGGTTAGCTCCTTTTTCCAACCCTGTCTCTCACTTCGTTTTTGCTCCACATGAGAATCAAAACTGTCACGATAATTCCTGATAGTATTTTCTTTGACTTTTAATGTCTTTGCCAAATAGCCAAATGCTTCGGTTTGATTAAAATCATAACCCGTGAGTAAATTAACAAATTGGTAATCCCACCTCGACATGCAGTAGGCAAAAAATAAAATACGGCCTTTTGCTTCACCGCCCATCCTCAAACTACGGATCTTTTTCTGCCTTATTGGCATTTCTGAATTTCCATCAAAAAGAGCTAAGCACTCATCAAGATATGAATTTATTTTTTTTATGTGGGTCGAAACTACATCGTTCTGCAAAGCATGGTTGAGTAATTCTGCCTTACAGGTAGCTATTAATTGACTGATTTGCTTTTCGGTAGCATTCATGGCAGCACCTCAATAATGTAATTAGTGTTTAGCTATATTACGTAGAAAACTAAAACATCCGCCAAAATTTGTCAAACATTAAATACGTAAAAACGTTGTAAACTTATGTTTCAAATTGTCTCACATGAAAGAATTATACTTTTTCTAAGGGTACAATCGACGATGATTTTTGATACTTTACTTCATACATCTCTGCCGCCTCAGCCAACCCCATCTTCTTGCACAACCTCGAACAATGAAATAAGCACTTATTCTGTAACTCCAGCGAAAGATCAACGTTGTTTATCAGTATTTCCAAACATCGAGTCGCGAAATCAAAATTTCCAGTTTTCTCAATTAAAGCTGCCATCCTGATCTGCAACTCCGGCTCAAGAGGTTGTTTATATCTATCGAAATACTCTTTAAATATGGCGACTGCTTGATCGAGGTCGGATTGTAGCAAAATCAGAATAGCCCGCTGATAAAGATCCCGTCCCTCATCGGGCAACCGATAATGTGATACCTTTCTCGCTAGCAGCAGTATCGCCTCGACATCATTTTCATCGTTTTGCAAATACCCCCTAACAGCCTCTTCGCCGTTTTCTGTATCCAACCACTCTTTGCCTCCAAAAGCAGATCGAGCAGTATCGAATCTTTTTTCCTGGATGGCGTCATCGGTCAGCCCCAGCCCTTTGGTTAGCAGGACACCAGTCAGCAATCCTCCGATATGAGCACCATAGGCAATATTGTCCATATTGGTCCCGAGAATCTGTTCAATTCCAGAACTCATATCTGCCCAGAAAAACAGTCCGATCACAACCAGAGAGTTCATTCTCACTTTAAGGTTCAATGGAAAAATATAGGAGAATAATCCCAACACTGGAAAGGGAAATACGATAGTTTTGAAATAGCAAC
>JAOZQF010000170.1 GCA_029932345.1 Desulfuromusa sp.
GAAGGTTAATTAATCCAAGACAATGGTTGATTTCGCTTCAATGCTAGGAACCTGTCGGGCTTTGCGGATAGTAACGAGAAAGCGACTGGTCGAGGACAGATTTACCGATCGTTTGAGGGCGAATAGCAATAGCTATTTGCCGAAAAGGATCGGGAATATGGACCGATTAGGCGGTTTCGCAGTAGATTCATGGAAAATCCGACAGGTTCCTAGTAAAATATTCGTTTCGCCTTTCTCCAGCCGTTTGCTACACTCCTACAACCTAAAGTCTGACTATCAGATTTAACAATTTAACTCCAACACACTGAGAAGCCGATGAAAAAAGAAAACTTGAAAGAAGTCGTAAGCCGTGACGCACACTGCTTTGGTTGCAGCCAGAAAAATCCTTATGGTTTAAAAATGAAGTTTTACACCGATGAGACAGCCCTTTATTCTTGGTTGAGTGTTCCACCCCACCTGTGTGGCTGGGATGGGATTGTCCATGGGGGAGTGCTTTCGACGATACTCGATGAAATTATGGGTTGGAGTGCCATCTACACCCTCCGCCGGGTGACGATGACCAAAACGATGACCATTGACTTTTTGAAACCGGTCTATATTGAAGACAAGCTGAGAGCTGAAGGTCGGATCGTTGAGAGAGTCAGTGACCGGGAGGTCATTGTCGAAGGAAAACTCTACAAGGGAGATGATGTTCTCTGCGCTCAAACCCGGGGTACGTTTGCGGTCTTTACTGCCAAAGCAATCAAGAGAATGAACCTTATGCCACAGGAAAGTCTGGGTAGCCTTGGCGAATATCTGGATCAATAATCATCATTTTTTAAAAAACCGGTCGATCGCCATTGCCACATCGGGGGAGGCTAACCGTTCGTTGAACAGATCAAGCTCGCGAGACATGGCGGTCGTTACAGCATCCCTCATCCCCTGTCTGAGCAATACCTTGGCAGAGCGGAGAGATTCAGCAGATTTCTCCGCCAACCGCGCTGCCGTGTCCAGGGCTTTATCCAACAATTTTTCAGGGGGGACAATGGCATTGACCAAGCCGATCCGCTCAGCAAGTTGACTATCAAACTTTTCCCCGAGCATGATCAACTCCGCCGCTTTTTGGTAACCAATAAGGTGGGGGAGAATATAGCTGGTTCCCCCTTCCGGAGAGAGCCCGAGATTGACAAAGGGGAGTGAAAACCGGGCGTCGGGGGTTGCATAAACAAAGTCACAGTGGAACAGCATAATCGTACCGATACCGAGAGAGATGCCGCTGACAGCAGCAATCACCGGTTTCTGCGCATGGTAGAGAGCGTCAATGTAAAGATTATGGGGATAGATCCGATCAACCGATGGGCCATTGCGAAGGTTTTTAAGATCATTACCGCTGGTAAAACAACCATCTATTCCGTGTAAAACAATAACCCGAACAGTATCGTCCGCATCGGCACTTCTGATAGCAGCCGACATCGCCTCATACATTTCGGGGGTAAACGCATTCTTTTTTTCCGGACGATAGATCTGGATACAACTGGCGGTTTTTTCTCGTGTGACTATTATTTGCCCCGACATTTTTGAATTCTCTCTTTTATCCGCAACTATATCAAATGAAATCAACTATTTTTTTGTAAGTATCAAGCCCGACGGCTGTAGCAACCAGCCTGAACTCTCGGCATTTCTGGTCACTATTCCCCAAGCATGATGCGGATAATTTCTTTATCGGTTTCCTTCATCCCATCGTGAGCCAGACGATTAATATTGTTAATCGTATTTTCAACCCCTTTTGAGACAATCCCATCACCGCCGTAAAACTGTTGATCTTTTTCAAACATCAGAAAACCGAGGATTCCAGCATCGACCGCTGCGGAGATTTTACCTGCACAGGATGGTTTGGCACCGTCACAAATAATTCCGGAAACCGTTGCCAGAGAATTGACAATAGTGTGGGCGATAGTCTCGAATCGGCCGCCATGAAGCCATGCAATCCCTGCCCCTGCGGCACAACCGGCACTGACAACCCCACAATATGCGGATAATCGACCAATACCGGTTTTCAGATGAATCGCAATCAGGTTAGAGACCACCAGCGCACGGAGTAAAGTGTCTTTGTCCGAGTCCAGTTCTTTCGCATACTCGATGACCGGGAGTGAGACGGTCAACCCCTGATTTCCACTTCCAGAAACAATCATAACCGGCAGATCGCAGCCACTCATCCGCGCATCGGAGCCTGCGGCAGCTAAAGCTTTTGCCCGGATCTTGACATCCTCCCCCCAGAAATCAATCAACACCGAGCCAACATTGGCCCCCCAATCACCCTTTAATCCTTCAGCCGCAATCGCCACGTTGTAATCGATCTGACATTGCAGTAACTCCTCAACCTCCCCAAGCTCAACACTTTCTGCGAAATCAAGGACATCTTTGACGTTCATGATGGAACGATCGGTCATTCCTACAATTTTAATTTCATCACAATCCTGATTTTGCGAGATCGCTTCACCGTTTTTTTTGATCAGGACGATATTGGTATGGTAATGGGAAATCTGGACGCTGGCACTCTCCTCTCCAGCAAATACCGAGACCACCAGATCAAAGATTAAATCGCTTTTTGTTTCGGTGACGGTCACATCTTTAGTGTCAAGAAATGACTTTATCCTCTCACGTCCGGCATCATCAATCGAAGCGATCACTTCCAACACTTTATCGGCCTCACCGGCAACAATCCCCGCCACAGCAGAGGCTTCAAGACCTTTGAGACCGCCGGTGTTCGGGACAACGACACTTTTCACATTTTTTATTATGTTTCTACTTGCTTCGACCAGGACCCGTTCCGGGAGAACCCCCAGAACTTCACCCGCCCGTGCAGCGGCATAGGCGATAGCGATCGGCTCGGTACATCCCATTGCCGGGATCAGCTCTTCATTGAGAATATTCAAGTAAGCTTGATAACGATTATCGGTAAGTTCCATCAGATATAGATCCTCCAGTCGGTGCTATTTTCCGGTATCATAACCTGTTTTTATCAGGCATGCTATCCTTCATCATCGATGAATTGGAAACTTGCCTTGTAGAAAATAGTGACTCTACACTAGACATAAAAAGATGGCCGATATGATTCAACTCCACATGACTAAAAAATTCCAAGAAGATCTGATTAAATCAGGATGTTCCATGCCGGAAACCGACGGCAAAACAGAAGGGTGGCATTGGTATGCTCATCGGATCACTCTGATGCGGAAAAAATGTGTCATTGTCATGGATGAAGAGTGCCGCTATGCGCTGATTTTCTTTGGTTTAAAAAAGGGGGATTTTGCCAACTTTGAACAGGTTCTGACCAGTCGGATTATTGCCGAAGGCAGCTGGTTGTGTGATCTGTCGGATTCTGGGGAGAATGAATTATTGGTTGAAATAATTCAGCAGAAATGTAGCGAAATGTTTTTTGACCGGAAACCAAATCGCAGTGTTCAAGCCCACATCAGGCAGGTGGCACAGGAGCTGGAATACTTTGTCCTGTTTATCGATGAAAGATTGCCCGGGCTAACTGAAGAAGAGATTGATCTGGGGTTAAAAATCAATGACAGGTATCGAAAACGGCAATCGGACAAAGATTATTTTATGCCAAAAAAATGTTGGCGGAAATCTCTTCTGACTCTCATATCGGCACAGCGTAGCGCAAAAATTTACAATCTGGATGATTTTAGAAAAAAATAAGCTTACCAGCAGGGTCAATCATTGCTTTGTTGCCCAAGTTCTACTTAAAGATTCCGCCTATCTACTTCACTCCACCAGTGTTGGTGCTACAACCGGAACGGAGG
>JAOZQF010000171.1 GCA_029932345.1 Desulfuromusa sp.
TCAACTTCCCCTGTGATCGACAAAAAATTGAATCCTCCCTGCGGCAAATGGCTGCGGCACTTAAATATCCAACCTCACGGATTCGACTGACTCTCAGCCGGGGTGGTTTTCAGGGATTATCATGGCCAACAACGGAGCAAAGCTGGTTCCTTATCACTGCTGTAGAATATCAGGAACCAACCGACGCTGAACGCCAGGCTGGAGCGGCATGCATCATCACCCCCAACCAGCGGATCAATCCGGTCAGCCATCTGCCACAAATGAAACGTGGCAATTATGCAGACTGCCTCTACGCAGCAAACTATGCCCGGCAGTCCGGCGCCCGTGAAGCCCTGTTTATTGATCATAATCAAAATATTCTCGAAGCCAGCACCAGCAACTTATTTGCAATCATAGATGACAAGTTGATCACCCCCCCGACCGGAACTCTGGTTCTGGATGGAATCATTCGCCGCCAGGTGATTGCTGCGGCAGCCGAACTGGGGATTTCAGTTATCGAGCGCGAACTTTCCTTAACCGAATTGCTACAGGCACAAGAAGCATTTCTGACCAATTCATTGATCGACATTTTGCCAATTTTAAGTATTGATGGGCAAACCGTTAGCCGCGGTGATTACTGGAAATCAATATTAAAAACACTCTGGATACGGATAGATTTGGACTTGACAAACTGGCCCGGAACAATATAATCGTCGCACCCATGCCGAAGTGGTGGAATTGGTAGACACGTCGGTCTCAAACACCGATGCTTCACGGCGTGCCGGTTCGATTCCGGCCTTCGGTACCAAAATTGAAATTAGCCCCTGATTCGTCAGGGGCTTTTTCTTTGGCTGCTGCCCCTTCTCAACCTAAACCAACTGACAAACCTTGACAATCGATATAGTTAAGGTATGATTTCAATACCTAATCGACCAACAAGGGGTGTCATGCAATTTGATTTCGATATCACTAAAAGCCACAAAAACTATGACAAGCATGGAATAAGCTTTGAAGATGCGCAGGGATTATGGAATGACAGAAACGGGTTTATTGTACCTGCCAATATTATTGATGGCGAAATACGCTATGCTTTAATCTCGCACCTGAATGATAAATGTTACGTTGCAATCTTCACCTTACGGAATAAAAAATATCGCATCATAAGCGTTAGAAGGTGCAGAAAAAATGAGGAGCAAAATTATGAAAACAATCTCAGCTCAAGAATTGGATAAGAAATTTGATCAAAGTGAGGATATCAGTGATTATCTGGACTTTTCAAAAGCTGTAAAGCTGTCAGATTTTCACAAATTAAATACTGAAACCAGAAAAGTAAATGTCGATTTCCCCGAATGGGTCATCGATGCCCTTGATCAGGAAGCCAAAAAAATTGGCGTTACCAGACAATCAATTATTAAAGTCTGGATTACTGAAAGGCTGAAAGCAGAGTTATCACATGCAAGCTAAAAAGTTACGTTTTACAGGTGTGCCGATTCGATTCCGGCCTTCGGTATCATAATAAAAACAAAGGCTTAGCTGATAAATTTGGCTAAGCCTTTTATTTTATTTTCTTTGTATTCCCCCCTCATCTTGGTACAATTCAACTGTAACTTGATTAACTGAAATCGCCAGATTCATTGTAGGGGAAATACTTATGAGTGATATTACGATCTACCAATCCGATGACGGACAAACATAGCTTGAAGTACAACTTGATCAAGAAACTGTTTGGTTAAATCAGACGCAACTTGTTGATTTATTTCAACGCGACCAGTCTGTTTTATCTCGTCATATTCGTAATATTTTCAAGGAAGGTGAACTGGATGAGCAAGGCAATATGCAGAAAATGCATATTGAAAATTCCGACAAACCGGTTGTTTTCTACAATCTCGATGCGATTATTTCCGTCGGCTATCGAGTCAAATCTCAGAGTGGGACCAACTTCCGCCGCTGGGCTATGCGGATTCTGCGCGACCACAGCCAAAATTGGTGGTCTGTTGCGAGCAATTGAAGGTTTCGATGGAAGTTCTCCCCGACGAACGATAATTTAAAATCCGCACCAAAGTAAATCTTAGGTTTATTTTGGTGCTAATAACAAATGTGATAGATTTAAAATATTGCTAAATATTCTAAGAAGGCGTCAGCATGGAAGGTTGAACCGTGAATGAGCAAAATCTACTGGAGATAATCAGCAAAGGCGAAAGCATTGATCTGGAATTCAAAACGTGTCGCGATCAAATCAATCGTGATGTTTATGAAACCGTGTGCGCCTTCCTCAACCGACATGGCGGCACAATTCTCCTTGGCGTTAAAGATTCGGGTGAAATTCAGGGGATCAATCCTGCAGCAGTGGAGCAAATTCGCAAGGATTTTGTGACTGCCATCAACAATAGACAGAAGATATCGCCACCAACCTATCTCTCAGTTGAGGACGTAACAGTTCAGGATCAGAAACTTCTGCGCATTTACATTCCCGAAAGTTCTCAGGTACATCGCTGCAACGGACGCATCTACGACCGCAACGAAGACGGAGATCTTGACATCACCGAGCACACCACCCAGGTAGCTCAGCTTTATCAGCGCAAACAGGCGACCTATAGCGAAAATAAAGTCTATCCCCATGCCGGTCTGGATGAGTTGAAACGAGACCTGATTGCCAAGAGTCGTAGAATCGCCGTGCTGCGCAGAAACGACCACCCATGGAAGGATCTGGACGATCTGGATCTGCTCAAAAGTGCCCAACTCTATCAAACCGATCCAGAAACCGGAAAAAGTGGCGTTACCCTTGCGGGGCTGCTTCTACTGGGTAAACGCTCCCCCTTACTGTCAGCAGTCCCTCATCACCGTACAGACCTGATTCTTCGTAAGGTCAATCTAGATCGTTACGACGACCGAGACTTTGTAGACGTCAACCTGATCGAAAGTTATGATCGCATCATGGCCTTTGTTGCCAAACACCTCCCTGATCCATTCTACTTGGAAGGTACGACCAACATCAGTCTTCGCGATGCTATTTTCCGTGAAGTTGCGTCCAACATTCTGATTCATCGCGAATACATGAACGCCTTCCCGGCAAAATTGGTCATTGAACATGGTCAGGTTCGCACCGAGAACAGTAATAAACCTCACGGCTTTGGCACTCTGAATCCGGAAAACTTTACCCCGTTTCCGAAAAACCCTGTAATTGCCAGCTTTTTTCGCCAGATCGGTCAGGCAGATGAGTTGGGTTCCGGTATGCGCAAATTGATGAAGTACGGCAAAGCCTATGGTAACGCCGATCCTGAATTGGTTGAGGGGGATATTTTCAGAATCGTCGTAAAAGTACCGGAGTTTGTGCTCACAAACCATAAAGTCACCCAGCAAGTACCCGGCAAGTACCCAGCAAGTACCCAGCAAGTTATCAAAACCCTTTATGTTGTACGGGCTGAAATGAGCCGTGTCGAGTTGCAGGAGGCGCTTACCCTTACAGATCGCGAACATTTCTCAAAAGAATACTTAAAACCTGCCTTGAACAGCGGGTTGGTTGAAATGACAATCCCAGACAAACCAAAAAGCAGCAAACAAAAGTATCGCCTGACCGATAAAGGTCGTGCAGTTGTGGAGGGGCGTCAATAAAATAAACTTCGCTGCTTAAATCAAAATGACCTTAGAAAATAATTTCCAGGGTACATTTCGGGGTAGGATAAAAAACAAGCTTGATCAAGAAACGGTCAGGTTGACGCAGAAACAGATGGCAGAGCTTTTTGAAAAGAACACCGATACTGTTGGCCTGCATATTCGTAACATCTGCAAAGAGGGAGAACTTGA
>JAOZQF010000039.1 GCA_029932345.1 Desulfuromusa sp.
CGTGAAGCCGACATGACACAACCGGTACTCCACCTGAGTGAACTGTTGGGTGAAGCGACTCCAGATTAGTCAACGGACAAACCGGATGATCCCAAAAAATCGAGGCACTCTTAATTATTTATCCCGCATCAGGATTCATCTTGCTTGTTCGCAAAGCTTTGTTACTCAGGGCATAGAAGCCGGTCAATAGATAGACGACACTGCCAATGACATAGATCATACGAATAGGGACAAAATCAGAGAGCCAGGCAAAGAAAATACCGGCAAACATAAACACGGCACTGCGTAACATCTCCCGGGTCGCATACACCCGTCCCAACTGTCCCCCTGCAACGGTACTCTGCAGCAGCGAATCCTGCGCCACATCCCGAATGGCAAATGGTGGGCCAAAAACAAAGGCCCACACTACCGCCATCCAGACAGTCTGACTGCTGGCATAGGCAAGTGTAAACAGACCGGCAGCAAAAGCGTTCATAACGATGATACGCCCGGTGTAACGACGCAACCAATCGCCAATCGTCAGAGCGAAAAGGGAGCCCAGGATCATCCCTGCAAAATAACCCGTCACCTGATAGCCCCAATCGGCGGCATCACCCTGCAGAGCCTTGGTGGTAAAAGCCAACATCAAGGCTCCGGTCCAGATACCATGTGGTAAATGCTCAACCGTCTCCATGATTGTCAATGCTCTGGCAATGGGATGTTGACGCAAATAGCTCCAGCCCGACAACAACGATTTCAAAAAAGATTCCTTGTCACCGGAATTCTCTATTTCGTCATCTTTGGGCTCCACTATGAGCATAGCTGCAAGGACGGCCAGCGCAAATAAAATGACCACACCCTGAGCAATCTGGCGCAGCGGCAGTTCTAAAATGAGCCAACCCCCAACCATATATGAAATGGCCATCACAATTTGAGTTGACGCCAGGATAAAGCTGTTGGCTCTGACCAATTGCTGATGCGAAACCAGCGAGGGGATAAGAGCCATGCGGGCCGGTCGATGGAAAACGTCAGCGGCAGAAAGTCCCGCCAGAATAAGATAAATCCCGGCAACCGGAACGTCTCCATCTCCCTGTAAAAACCAGATTGCGACACCAACCAATATCAACCGAAACAGATCCATGCTGATGAGCATATTTTTGCGGGAAAAGCGATCAACCAATACACCCGCAACAGGACCCAGCAAAAATAGTGGTAATGTCCGTGCGACCATCGTCCCGGCAGCCAACAAAGTCGATTCCGTCTGCTCATAGATCACCACCAGAATTGTAACCGTAAACAGTTCAATCGCCAGTGTTGTAGTGATATTGACAAACCAGAGAAATAGAAACTGTCGATTTCGCAACATATCCGGTATCATTCTTTGGGAAAATTCAAATGGAAAGTAGATACTCGAAAAATAATATGGCTAAGCAAAAATGGAGATTGCCACATTAATATGGCAATCTCCATAAAGTTCTTTATTTTACAGTAACAGGTTCAAGCTTTTAAAGTCGCGATTTCAATCGCGTCCAGATTTCTGTCGTCAAAAAGCTATCATCCATATTGTCCAGCATCCGCAAAAACTTGGGCCACGGGGCAGCGAAGGTGAGCATATTGGGCTTGAACGATTTTCTTACCGCAACGTCCAAGGGCCCTAAAACTGCCTTTGGCTGTTCCGATTTCAATTCGTGCATAGGGAAGCCAACTATTGAATCACAACCGGTACCAAACGGGGCAATCACCTCGTATGGGGTCATGGCGTCAAAATTTGCCAAGCCATGGAGACCGGTAATAACATCCTGATTATTGATAAAGAAAACCACCTGTGGGTTGTCCTGCTCTTCCAGAATATCCCAACGCTTGAATACCAGATATTTCCCGGGAGCTGCTTGAGCTGGTCGATGTTTATACATGCTCTCAAGATGCTCAAAGCTCTTTATCCCACGTTCCACATTGCAGACGTAGCCTTTAACATCATCGCTGAGTTCACTATCAAACCCAAATGGCAAAAAGCTGCCAAAACAACCGAGATTCTCTTTATTAAATGCGAGGGGTCGTCCTTTTTTTACCGGAACAATCTGGCTAAAAATACACGTGTAGCCTTGGGGATTAGGATTTGGTGCATCCGGGAACTCCACGTTGCTCAGTTCATCGGTATAAAAACAAACAATCGGCAGATCGCAACCTGAGAAGTGTTTTTCCCATGCCGCCATAAAGCGTTTCTTAATTTCGATATCCACCATAGTCTCCTTCATGCAATGGCATTATGATCTCCCCTGCCTGTAGGCTAAAGTTGCTTTTTGTATCTAATTGACATATCATATATTTACTGTACAGTTATGTCTAGTCAATAATTAAGGTGGAAAAATGAAATCGGCAGATACAAAAAAAAGTAAAGGAATCAGCAAAAATCAATGGCTGGTAAAGGCGCTTGAGCTACTTGAGTCGAAGGGGTTTGAGGCTGTCAAAATTGAAAGACTTGCCAAGTTGCTGGGCACGTCAAGAAGTGGATTTTACTGGCACTTCAAGAATCGACAGGACTTATTGCAACACCTGCTTGATTATTGGGCTCAGGAATATACCAGTATTCTTATTGATGATCTGGATGTAAAAAAACTGGCTGCGGACAAACGTCTGCTGAGCGCCATGCAAATGATCAAGGATGAAAAACTGACAAAATACGATCTGTCCATGAATGCTTGGGCGAAGGCAGATCTGCAGGTTTATGAAGCAGTCAAAAAGGTCACTAAAATGCGTCTTGATTTTTCACGGGAAATTTTCGTGGAATTGGGATTTGACGGAGATGAACTTGAAATGCGATCAAGACTGTTCACCTGTTATCATGGTTGGGAAGAAGTGACATTTTCTGCTGATGATGAGGAACAAAATTTAAGATTGCAGAAACTGCGACATAAAATGTTTATAAACTACCCCACTGCACGCCATGGGAGATGACCAGAAAATAGTGAAAAGGGGAGAGTGAAGAGGGCTTACATCTCCCCTTGATTTTCTACAACAATTTTACGCTCCGCAACACTTTTTATACTTCTTTCCACTACCACACGGGCAGGGATCGTTACGACCGATTTTTGTGACGCTGATCGGCTGTGATTTAACCATCTCCCCCTCAGTGAACAGCCATTTTTTTCTCTTCCGTTTGAATTGGCCACGTTCGTGGTGACTGCGAAGACCTTCTTTGTCGCGAAACCGGGCAATAAACTCAACCTCACCGTTCTCATCCGTGGATCCACCAGCGGTTGTCCCGACAATCTCGAGACCGTGCCATTCGGAATTCTCGGCCCATAACTTGGTCCCCTTATGATCGTAATTTTCCCGATAATCAGGGTGGGTCGTGGCATAAAGAAAATCAACATCGACCTTCACGTGGGCAGAATATCGCGCCCGCATTAATTGTTCCGCCGTTTCAGCTTGCTGCTTCCCGGCAATGATCGGTTCACAGCAAACGGCGTAATCTTTGTCACTGCCGCAAGGACAACTATCCATTAAAAATCTCCTTCATCGATCAAATCAAAAATAAAAATCCTCCCTTACCTGAAAGGGGGGGGACTCTTCAGTTAAAATATCAGTTATTCAGGTGGTAGAACCTTATTGATCGCATCCAGAATTATATCCACTTCGGTACGCTGAATCACCAGTGGCGGGGCAAAGCGGACAATATTCTCGTGAGTATCTTTAGCCAGAATGCCATGTTCTTTCAGTTTATTACAATAGGCACGAGCACCCCCCACTTCGGAGTGAAACTCAATGGCCAGCATCAAACCGCGCCCCCGGACTTCCTTAATGTGAGGATGGGAAATCTTTTTTAATTCGTCGAGGAAATATTCCCCCTGCTCAGCGGAATTTTCGATCATTTTTTCATCAAATAAAACCTGCAACGCAGCCCGAGCCACAGCACATGCCAATGGATTTCCACCAAAGGTACTGCCATGCTCACCCGGCTGAAGAACATTCATCACTTCATTATTTGATAACACAGCAGAAACCGGATAAAAACCACCCGACAGAGCCTTGCCAATGATGGTTAAGTCCGCCTCAATACCCTCATACTCTTCGGCCAACAACCTCCCGGTTCGTCCCAACCCGGTTTGGATCTCATCCAAAATCAGTACAACATTGTGGCGATCACAAATCTCCCGAGCTTTTTTCAAATAACCAGCGGGAGGGATCATCACCCCGGCTTCACCTTGAATCGGTTCCACCAGAAAAGCGACCGTGTTAGCGGTAATCGCAGCCTCCAGAGCTGCGGAGTCGCCAAACGGGATACATTTGAATCCCGGGGTGAAAGGGCCAAAGCCGGCACGGGCATTTTCGTCACTACTAAAACTGACAATACTGATGGTGCGTCCATGAAAGTTATTTTCACAGACAATAATTTCGGCTTGATCTTCGGCTACCCCCTTAACCGTGTAACCCCACTTTCGGACTGTTTTGATCGCAGTTTCCACCGCTTCGGCACCACTGTTCATCGGCAAAACCCGATGCGAATGGGTCAATTCACAGAGATCCTTATAGAAAGGGCCAAGCTGATCATTACGAAAAGCCCGTGATGTCAAAGTTAACTTCTCCGCTTGAGCAACCATCGCCTGCATAATTTTGGGATGGCAATGACCCTGATTCACTGCCGAATAAGCGGCCAGACAGTCGAGGTATCTGTTGCCATCGACATCCCAGACCCAGACCCCTTTACCCCGGGATAACACAACATCCAATGGCTTGTAATTGTGGGCACCAAATTGATCTTCCAATCCAATAAACTCACGCTGTTCCATCATATGGCTCCTATTTTGATCCATTAAAATTGTGGGAGTTGTCTCTTCAGATGTACGTCATAGCATAAGGAGGGGTTATTCGTCTTTTATTTTTCTAAACTGTGAGGATTTAGTGCGGCAACCTGAAATGAGGACCATCGCTGGATCGACTTTCCAACAAGTTGAACGTCTCTTGAGCCGAGATCGCCTTACTGTAGAGGTAGCCCTGAACTTCATTGCATCCCAGATCCCGTAAATAATTGAGCTGATGAAGATTTTCAACTCCAGAACCAACGACATTCAGCTTTAAACCTTTTGCCATCATTGCAATGCCATCAACAATGCGATTCTGATTTTTCCCCTCCTCAATCTCCCGGATGAAGGATCGATCAATTTTCAAAGTATTAACCGGGAAATCCTGCAGATAACTGAGAGACGAATGACCCCGGCCAAAACTATCAATGGTCACAGACACCCCGTAATCACTGAGCACCCGGAGTTCCTTCACCACATCTTGCTCACTGTGATGTAAACCATATTCGCTGATTTCAATCTCAAAAAGATCCGCCTGAAGCTCAAATTTCTGCAACGTATGGATGAAATTCTCAGCAAATGTTGGCTGTTTCAACTGCACCAGGGAGATATTCAGTGAAACTTTGATCGGTGGTAACCCTTGCTTGTGCCAACGAACAACTTCCTCGCAAACCCGTTGCAAAACCCAATCACCAAGAGGAACCATCAGCTTTGAGGACTCAGCAGCAGCAATAAAGTCCTCAGGGTAGAGGAGTCCCCGCACTGGATGCTGCCAGCGCAACAACGCTTCCATCCCGACGATCACATGAGTGGAAGGATTAACCTTCGGTTGGAAAAACACCTGAAACTGTTTCTCTTCCAGTGCGGACTGCAGATCCTTCTCAACCGACAGAGCATTAGAATTATTGCTCATGGTATCGGTGTAAAAACAGTAACTATCCTTACCATTGGCTTTCGCGTGGTACATCGCAATATCAGCACTATGCAGTAAGGCTTCTCCGGTTTTTCCCGCATTCGGATAAATAGCAATGCCCAAACTCAGGCTTAAATAGAGCTGATGATTATTGATACTGAATGGTTGCCGCACTGCTTTAAGGATTTTTTCCGCGACAGCAGCAACACTCTCCTTACTGGAGATATCGGGTAGCAGCAAACAAAATTCATCACCACCAAAGCGGGCTAAAGTATCTTCGGCTCGAAGACAACCAAGAATTCGGCCGGAAACCTGTTGCAGAACCAGATCGCCCATCACATGCCCAAGGGTATCATTAATAAGTTTAAAACTATCCAGATCCATAAACAGCATGGCAAATTTTTGCCCGTTTCGACCAGCATGGGCAATCACCTGATTCATTCTGTCATCAAACAAAATACGGTTGGGGAGTTGGGTCAACAAATCATGGTAGGCTTGATGGCTGATATGTTCTTCAGAAGATTTACGTTCCGAAATATTTCTGGCACTCCCCAAAGTCCCGACAAATTCTTTATCCCGATACATTCCAATAGCGTTCAGTTCGACCACCAGTTCAGAATTGTCGAGACCTTCGGCTCGATCACTCGATTGATTGACCAATAAACGGATCTCGATACTATGGGTGGCCCGATCTCCGGCGCGCTGTTCACTGAAAAAATTATGTATTTCAGCTGCATTGTGGGGATGGATGATAGAAGAGAAATGGCGATCAAGTAATTCATTCCGCTTGTAACCAAGAAGCTCCTCGACCTTATCGTTAACATAGGTAAAAATACCCTGTTTATCGAGCATGTAAATAAAATCGGGAGAATTGTTGACAATAAACCGGTGGAGTTGTTCCGATTCACCCAAAGAGTGTTCCGTTTGTCGCAACTCTCCCTTCTGCTGATGATGTGCAATTCCCCGACTCACCGTTGCCAGTAATTCCCTGGAATCGTACGGTTTCCGGACAAAATCGTAAGCACCAAGGCGCATCGCTTCTTTTATGGAAGTGAAAGAGGTGTCACCACTCACAACAATAGTTTCCAGATCAAGCTTTGCCTGGCGAACAAATTCAAGAACCTCAAGTCCATCAATCCCCGGCATCTGCAAATCCAGCAGCAACAGTTGATAATCCTCATCCTGCAATTTTGCAATAGCTTCACTGCCGTTTTTCGCCAGGCTAACCCGATAGCCATTGATCTGCAACAGCGCCTGCAAACTACGCAATAAAGACAACTGATCGTCAACAATCAAAATATGTGATTGCCCGGTTTTCTCAGTTGCAATAATATTTTCAGGAACTTTATTTTGCACAACTGCTCCTAGAAATCATCAAACATCAGCACAGGGAAGCTGCAAATTGAAGCTCGTTCCAGAAGTTGCCGAACTATGGCAACTGATCCAGCCACCAAGATCATCGACCATCCCCTTGACAATAGTCAAACCAACACCGGCATGGTTAGCACCCTTGGAACTTACAACCGGTTGGAACAATTTTTCCTGCAGTTCTGGATCTATCCCGGGACCATTATCCCGAACAATAATCTCAACATGTTTTCCTCTATCAGCAGAATAACCGTCACGGGTCACAATCTGCACGGTACCACCTTCACCAGCAGCTTCTGCAGCATTTTTAAGGAGATTGACCAGAATCTGTTTCACCAGAACCGGATTAGCCGTCATTTCATCCAATTGACTCTGCAGATCAAACTTAAGAATAATTTTGCGTGGTTTAAATTCTACATCCGTTAAAATATCAACAGTATCCCGTACCAAGCGGTTCAAGTTAGTACGATGCTCCGGAAACGCCGGAATTTCCTGCTGGTTAAGGTAATAATTAATAATATCGTCGATTCGTCGTACTTCATTTTTGATCGATTCGGTTAATTGCCGATCGCTATTATCTGCGAGCAGTTGGTTTAATGCCCCGGCATAATTGCCGATAGTTGTCAGCGGACTGCTAACCTCATGGCTCACCCGGCGCAACAGGTGAGTTCCATCATTCAAGTTCTTCTCAGCTGACACCAACGTCCGGGCCATAGCAGCACTGACCACCTGTTTGAACATTTTGATCTGCAGTGATTGCAATCGCCCTGAATCCTCGACAGAATTGACCCCAAGAGCCACAACTCCCAACGGTCGCCCCTCAATGTGAAAGGGGTGGCAGCTCATACCACCGCCCCCGCAAAGTCGGAGCAACAAATGATCAGTCACGGTCAGTTGCTGTATTGGTTGGAAGGAATCCGTTGGCGTCCCGCTGACCAACGCAGCTGAAACCAAACTGGATTCACCCTGCATGGAAATTTTTAATTCACCGATCAATCTCGGTTGCCCTTCGGCCTGAATGCCGGTGAGTTGGAGATTCTTTTGATCAAGCAAAAAGAAGATTGCATCAGTTGCCGAGCTATTTTCCAGATAGAGGTTCCGCGCAATCCCCACCAGCTCTTGTGGATTTTTACCAGCACCCAGACGGGCACGAGCGGCCTCCTGGTCTGCCAGGACAAAGGACAATTCAGTCAAACGATCCAATGCCGTCGCCATCTCTCCTTGCAGTTTCTCCGAATCATCCAGAAAGGAGCCAAACGGGGGATAGAGACCGCTGACCCAATCAAATAAATAATCGATCTCGCTCTTACTGAAGCCGAACAAACGTCCTGCCAGAGCCTCCGTTTCAACCGTTAAATTTTGGGAATCCAAGCAAAATTGCTGCACCAACCGGGTAATTTTCAGTAAAATTCCACTCTGTTCAATTTGCGTGATATCGGCATGTAAAAAACGGATCGCATCGACCAGGAACGAATCCAGCAGCCACGGTTCAATCAACATATCTGCAATCTGCAGGTGGTTGATCTTATAACTGGACTCTTCCAGGCGACACTGGGTCACACTGCTCCAGGGATTAACGCTCAGATCAACGTAACTATCCCCCTCCCGGGCAAACAAAGCATGGATACCCAGATTCAGCAGTAACCCACTGAGTTGTGCCTCCTCAACATAAGGATAATTTACCGAGGGGGCAAGACAGCGGGCAACCAGGCTGGAAAGCTGGGATGAAAACCATAGCTCATGCTGAAAAGATAACTCCCGGGGAGTGAAATTGTGCCGAACAATCTGTTGAGCCGCCTGCAGTGCAATACCGGTCAGCATTGGAGTTCCCAGCTTCTGGATAGCCGAGGAAACTGGTTCCAGTGGGTCCAGTGGTTTAGAGCTGGTTTTACTGGCAGCAAGAATTATTTTTGCCGAGAGAGCCGCATCCCGAAGAATAATATCGGCCAACAATTGCGTATCGTCCCCGCCAAGACAGGCCTCAATCAAATCGACCAGAACCTGCGGCATACAAAGCAAACCGGTCACATCCTGCACAGAAAATATTTTTTTTGATCCGTCCATAGTCCCCATTATCCCCCCACTGACCCAACAGTTTTCACCCAGTAAAAAATGGATTTTATCCTGATAGAGCCATCTTAACTTGCTATTATCGGCTAAATCCACCATTTCATCAAGCTGATTATCGACAAAACCTCTTAATATTCAATAAGTTAGATAATATTAAAGGTTTTTCTTACTAATAAATATCTCCTAAAAATAGAATCCAGCAGGAGCAGCATTTCTAATTCAAAACACCTAACAGATGAATAATAAAAGAATTATCTTCAAGGGGTTTAGACAAGAACCAATCAAGCTTCAAAATATATCCGGGGGAAAGAATCCAAGAATATTTATCACCACCAGATAACTATTCAATTTTACTTAGTTTTATTTTATTACAAGGTTAATGATTTTTTTTGACAAGAAGGTCATTTTTCCATACTCTTGACTGAGTAAAATAATACTCAATCCAAGAGGTTTAAGTATGAAACTCTCCACTTCGCAGCAAATTGAGGAACTTATTGATCTCATACAAGATTTTGGCAAAGAGAATCTGGAAGAGATTCTGCATAAACTTCTCGAAGGGGTACAGATACTTGCCGATGGAGGGCATTGTCGCATCTACCTGGAAGATCTGACCATGGGTGCCATCACCTGTGCGGCAGCAACTGGCGGAGACACCCTTCATCAGCAGATGAATTTCTCCCCGATCAACAATAGTCAATTTTTGATTTCGCAAGTCTACCAGCAAAAACAAGAGCTTGCGATCAGGGATCTGTCACAATATCCGCAAGACCTCCTCCTCGTGACAGGGAACCACAAGGTTGGAGCCAGCTACCTGTTGCCAATCACCCAATTGGGTCGCTCAATCGGGGTTCTTTGCCTGGATCGGGAGAAATCAAGCCAATTCCCCCCGGAAAGGCACCTGCACCACATCCGTAAGTTGTTGGCTGAGGTTGCTCCGACGCTGAACCGGGCCCGCAAATATCAACAGCAACTGCAACTGGCACGGCACGTTGATGAAGCAAAAAAACGTGAAGCAGCCCTCTTCATGGTTAAATCTGCTGCGCAACTGGTCAAACAGGTTGTTTTAGCCTCCGTGCTGATCCCCATACCATCTAAAATCGATGGCGAACGCACCTTGCAGATCCTTGCCTCCTATTCCAAAGAACCGGAGGCAGGAAAACTCTATGAGGAAGAGCGCCTCATCAATCTTGGTCCTGGAGAGTCCCTCCTCTCCCGTTTCATTGATCGCGCTGGGGTCATCGTCGATGACAGCCTGCTGACGCCACTTTATATTTCTGATCTTGCTGCAGAAACCTTGCAAAAACCATACTTGACTGAAGAATTAGGTCTAAAATCTCTCTACATGGTTCCACGCTACGATAAACGGACCAGGCGGGTTATCTGTCTGGTCAATTACTACACCAAAGAACGTCACCAGTTCAGCCCTTTTGAGCGTGACCTTCTTGATGCTCATGCTGAAATGGCGCAACGAGTCGTCCAGGAGATTGGTGACGAACACCTTGAAGTCCAGGTCTTATCAGAGATTCGAGACTCCCTGCAACAATCAAATGACAGCTTGAAACCATTTCTACACCGTGTTCTTTCCAAAGCGACCCAGCTGATTGGTGCCGATACCGGCAGCATCGCGCTGATCCGTGAACACGAAGGGGAACGGTGGCTGCTGGTTGAGGATTCCCAGGGAAATCTGATCGGTGCAAAAAATCGGGATTGGCTGAAAAAATATATCCCGCCTATTCGTGTCGGAGGCCAGGAACTTCCTGCCGAAGAGAGAAGCCTGTCGGGGCTGGCGGCAACCACCGCCAAGGCGGAGATTCTGGTTGATAGTCTGGACATGGAAAACAACGACGGATTCTATCGACCGGTCACTGAAGCTATTCGCAGTGAGATTGCCGTACCGATCATCTACGACAGTGAAGTTCTTGCGGTGATCTGCCTTGACAGTCTTCAACCACACTATTTCACCAATGAGCACCGCCGCATTCTGTTAATCATTGAACGGATGATAGGCCACCATCTGGCGATTTTACAAAAAATTGAGCGGCTCACCAGTGAAATTGACCGACTTCGTCAGGATGTCGACTATCGAGATCCAAAGATCACTTCATATCGGCTTGGTAACATTATTGGAAATTCAACCAAGGCACAGGAACTCATCGACACAATCCAAACCATCAGCCCGCCGTTATGCCAACGAATTGTTCAGTGGAAAAAGCAAAAGCTGCCAGACAAGGGGGAATTTCTCGGCCTGCCATCTATCCTGATTACCGGAGAAACCGGCTCGGGAAAAGAATTTCTCTTCAACAATCTATTCACCCAGCTCAATCAGATTTACCGAAATTTGACGACACCACGAAACTCTTTGCCGCTGAAAAAAACTAATATTGCCGCCTACAGCGGAGAGCTGACCTATTCGGAACTGTTCGGGCACAAACGGGGGGCTTTTACCGGCGCTCATAGTGATCGGCGGGGCATTTTTGAAGAAGCTCATGGTGGAGTGGTTTTTCTGGATGAAATCGGTGATGCCGATCCAAAAACTCAAGTTCAGCTGCTGCGCTTTCTCGACAGCGGTGAATTTGTCAGACTCGGGGAAAACATTACCAGACATTCCCAGGTGCTACTGGTTGCGGGGACCAACCGTGACTTACGCCAGTTGATTTTGACCGGAGCCTTTCGTGAAGATCTCTACCATCGCCTCTCTGAACTGATCATTGAAGTCCCCTCACTCAACCAACGCCGTGAAGATATCCCCGATCTTGCCGTCCACTTCCTCGGTCGTCTTTTTCAAGCCTATCGGCAACCGGAACAAAGTCTGGAGGACACCCCAAGCCTCTCTGTCGAAGCAAAAAAACTTCTCAAAGAACACAATTTTACCGGTAATATCAGAGAGTTACGAAGTATCCTCCTCCGTTCAATGTTATTTCGTAAGGGCAAAATGATTCATGTTGAAGAGATTGAAAGAGCAATCCAACCACAAGCAAGCGGCAACAATAAATTAGAATCTGGGCAACTCATTCTTACGGAACAATTGGCTGAAAACATTTTGCAACAAATCATAGCGGGTCAGCACGATTTCTGGGAGGCCATTTATAAACCCTATTCAAATCAGGATTTAACCCGCGAGGTGGTTATGAAACTGATCGAAAAAGCGCGGGCCGAAGGGGCAACCACCATGCCGAAACTGGCACGCTTACTCTGTGCCTGCGATCCGGCAGGTGAGTCAGAGGAAGAGAAGAAAAACTTTTACCGCTTCAAAAACTTCTTCTATAAAACGGTTCGGATCAATTGAACAGTCTCCCAGGATAAACTTATCGGTCACCATTCTGGAACTGTTGATCAATCAACTGTCGATCCTCCTCCGACCAGGGACCGACAACCACCAGCTTCATCCCTTTTTCACAGAATAGTTCCACTGCAACTTGCTGCAGGTATTCCGGGGTCAAAGATTCCAGCTCCCGGCAATCCTGCTCCAGAGTTCGAATATAATCAGCCTGCAATCCCCAGCCATATCGAACCGCCATCGCCTCACTTTGATCACGTGAAAACTCAAGATCAAACTGATAACTTTTCACCACCGCCGCCAGTTCATCCACCGGAATCTTCTGCTCACGCAGTTCGGCCAGAACTTTGAGCAATTCGGTCATTGCCGGTAATAAATTTTCCGGGGCAACCGACAGATCAATAGCCATGTAACCGGTATCATCCAGCAGTGAACAATTTGCCTCAACCGAATAGGTCAATCCCAGTTCCTCACGCAAACGTAAAGAGAGCCGGGCTCCACCACCTGAGGATAAAATCCGCCGGAGCAATCGCACCGCCAGAGTTCGTTCATCCTGCCGTCCCGGCAATCGAAATGCCAACTGCAACCCAACCTGTGAATCTGAATCCTGAACCCAGAGAGTCTCCGCAACAGGAGGAAAGCTATCTGCCACCGGCACCAGCGGGGGGGAATCTCCACCCGGCCAACCACCAAATTCCTGCTCCACCAAAGCACAAAACGCACTCCGATCAACCGGACCACAAACACAAATCACCAGGTTGTGGGGTAAATACCAGCTGCGATAATATTCCTCCAGAATAGTACGATCAATCCCCTGCAAAGTTTCAGATGAACCAATCAACGATTCTCCCAGAGGGTGATTTGGCCAGAGTAGACCCATCATCAGGTTATCAAGATTGATTTGCACTCCCTCCTCGTTAAAATCATCGCGTGCCTCTTCGAGGATGATGCGCCGTTCGGTATCAATTTCATTGAATCTTGGACGCAACAACATGGAGGCAAATAGAGCCACCCCTTTATCCAGATAGTCTGGATGGATTCGCGAATGAAAACAGGTCGTTTCGGCATCGGTCGAAGCATTAACCGACCCACCAATCGCTTCAAAAGCACGCTCCAGATCAAGACTTGTTGCGTATTCAGCCGTCCCCCGAAAAATCATATGTTCCAGAAAATGGGAGATTCCCGACAGTTCAGTCGGTTCACAACGCCCCCCCACAGCCATAGAACAAACCAGTTCCGCAGAATGAAGATGGGGCATGGGAACGGTGACCAGACGGACACCGTTGGTTAATGTATCGATAAAGTATTCAGGCATAATTGGCCGCAAAGCAGAGAAAATTCTGCCTACTGTCATTTCGACTATAAATAAGGAAATTCTTACCCCACACTTTGGCTTTATGAACGCCGTAAAGAGCCTTGCAGTCAGTGATTTCAATGTTGTAAATTCTCACTCGACCACCTCCCAATGGCCGCCCTTCTTGGGGCCGACATATTTCAGGCGACCGATCTTTGCCAGTTTGGCACTGGCTCGCTCGACAGCACTGACAGACTTACCGATTCTTTCCGCGACCTCTGCCAAGGTCATTTCTGGGCATTCTCCGAGAAGCTGAAGAACCAGATCAGGCGTTTTTACCGGCGTTTTTACCGGCGTTTTTACCGGCG
>JAOZQF010000172.1 GCA_029932345.1 Desulfuromusa sp.
TGGTGAAGAGATTGCCAACAGCATTACACATGGGATTGGCATATTACTTTCCATCGCCGGGCTAGCTGTTTTGATCAGCTTTTCTACAACCAGAGGAGATGCCTGGCACATTGTCAGTTGCAGTATCTACGGCGCAACCCTGATTCTGCTCTATACGGCCTCAACCCTCTACCACAGTGTTCCAGTACCCCGGATCAAAGGGCTGCTTCGCAGCATTGACCATTCTGCCATCTATCTTTTGATCGCTGGTACCTATACCCCATTTATGTTAGTCAACCTGCGTGGCTCCTGGGGTTGGTCCATCTTTGGCACAATCTGGGGAATCGCGATCCTTGGGATTATTCTCAAAACAACATCTTTCGGCCGACTCCCCGGTGTTTCTCTCGGGTTCTACCTGGCAATGGGCTGGATTATTATCATTGCAATCAAACCGATGCTTGCCGTTCTCGACAAGGGAGGGCTGGAACTACTTATTCTTGGTGGGCTCGCCTACACCGTAGGGGTGGTCTTTTACGTTTGGGAAAAACTTCCCTACAGCCACGCCATCTGGCATCTGTTTGTCATGGCCGGAAGTGCTTTTCACTTTTTTGCCATTCTGTTCTACGTAATCCCTGCCTGATCTTTGACATCTCTGGTTCTGTTTGTATAATTGACGGAGAGGATCTGGGATACCCATTATTTTCGATTTCAGGAGGCAGGTATGGCACAGAAAAAAATATTAATGCTGGTTGGCGACTTTGTTGAAGACTATGAGGCAATGGTTCCATTTCAGATGCTGACGATGGTCGGTCATCAGGTTGATGCCGTCTGCCCGGATAAAAAACCGGGAGACACTGTCAAAACAGCTATTCATGATTTTGAGGGGGATCAGACATACAGCGAAAAGGTCGGACATAATTTCCATATCAACGCTGATTTTTCAACTGTTAATTCAGCAGCCTATGATGCATTGATCATTCCTGGGGGGCGCGCTCCTGAATACTTGCGGCTTAATCCCAGAGTTCTGGAACTGACCCGGGAATTCTTTCGCGACAATAAGCCGGTTGCTGCCATTTGCCACGGTCCACAGATTCTTGCTGCAGCAGGAGTGATCGCAGGGAAATCCTGTTCAGCATATCCTGCAGTCGGTCCCGATGTGGAACAAGCAGGCGGAACCTGGCCAGCCAACAACGAAACGTTCAGTGATGCCCATATTGATGGCAATCTGGTCACAGCGCCAGCCTGGCCAGCCCATCCGGAATGGATCAGAAAATTTCTGGAGGTTCTGGGAACCAAGATAGAACCATAGTTAAAATCAAGTTGAACAAATCCGGAACCATCCCCGCATGGGGGCTGTCCCAGGCTTTTGCGAAGCGAACCGTTGTCGTTTCATAGCCGTCAATATCATGGGACAGTCAACAGCAAATTAAGGCCGTTCCCGGAAGAGTCAACTCCTCATCATTCGTCCGGTCATGACACCGTTCAAAACAGAAAAGAGAATCAGATAAACAACCAGAACCAGGGCATAGAGCCAGCCAAAATAGTAGACCATCAATGGCAATAGCTGGGGCTTGACACTCCGAGCATAAAGAAACGATGCAATCAGAGAGGTGCGCATCCCCTTCTCCTGCAGCTCTTGCAAAATCCCGTACCAGACATAAATTGGCCCCATTGACAGAGCCCCACCGACCACCGCAATAAAGACCCCTTTCCAACCGGAATCCTCACCAACATGATTTTTGACCCAGCTCGGCTTCACCAGGAGGTTATTTAAAAACATGAAACAGCTCACCAGCCCCAGAATTGGCACCAATTTTTTCAACATTTCAAAGCTGAACTGTAAAGCGACCAGGGTTCTCCCTGAGTCAAACAGAAAAATAACCAGATAGACCAGAAGGACTATCAGTAAAAAAACATAAGCACCCCAGGGTGATTCTTTCTTTTTATCTTTTTTTTGTTTTTCCACTCGATTATTCATCAATCTCAACCGATCAGGAATTGCATGGTCAGGAGCATGAGCACCGCAATGAGTATGGCAAAAAGAAAGGAAAGGGCATTACGCAGCAAAGCAAATCTAGCCCCAAATGTCTGGATTTCAGCAGGGAGCTGGATGCTTCCTACGGTGACCCAACTGACCAGCAGCGCTGTGACAGCCACCAGACTCACTCCCTGATCCAAAAGCTCTCCCCCCAGAACATAACTGACCAGAGGGTTACCAATCGAAATCGAACCGATCCCCGCCCCGACAAACCCATCGGTCAAAATTCCTCCCCCCAGAAACTCAGAAAGCCGATTCATCGGCACAAATTCCATAATTAACCCTGAGAGGAGAACGACGGCAAAAATATTTGGTAAAACCCGGATCAACATCCGCAATGTTTTCTTCGAGCTATCAAATATATTTTCAGTGAGGGTTGACGGTTTTTTCATCATCTTATCCACAACGGTGACTTATCAGCGCAGTTGGCTACCAACCCACTGAACAATTCCAGCACTATTCATTGCTCCCGACTGGCGTCCTTTTTCGACCCCATTGACAAACAGAACCATGGTAGGAATCGAACGAATATTTAGCTGTGCACCAAGGTTTTGTTCCATTTCGGTATTCACCTTGGCCAGTCGAACTCGTGGTTCCAACTGTGTGGCTGCTTCAGCAAAAGCCGGCCCCATCATTTTGCATGGGCCACACCACGGCGCCCAGAAATCGATCAGGAGGGGAATATCATTTTTTTGCAGATGTTTTTGGAAGGTGGATTGAGACAACTCTAGCGGCTTGCCGGAAAACAATAGCTGACCACATTTTCCACACTTGGGATGAGCAACGAGACGATTTTCAGGCACGCGGTTGACCGCACCACATTGCGGACAGACAATCTGTAAATTATTCATGGCTGCTCCTTTCTGCTTCTATCGTGAGTCCCTTGGATAAAAAGGTTTTGTGCTATTGTCCATTTACTTGTGCATATTAAATAACATAATCAGTTTTCTCCGGGCAATCCATCCACCCGCTATTAATTTAATTTTAACACGACAAGCGGATAAAAAAACCCCGCCAAAAAGGAGAATTTGACGGGGGAGGAATCTTTGCAATCGCTATTCTTACTCAGTAGTGTCCGGTTAGAGGTTTGTGTGGCTGAAAACAGCTGTAAATCCCCCTCAATCCCCCTTTTACAAAGGGGGAGACTAGATAACTCCCCTCCTTGGTAAAGAGGGGCTGGGGGGATTTTTATGTCAGATTCAATCTCAGGAATTTTCTAACCGGATACTGCTGATTATTACTATACTTTACCTTGATTTCTCAGCGCTTCAGCCAACAACTCAATTGTATGTTGAGCACGAATTGGAACCTCAGCCTTCTCCAATCCGCCACGGATCTGCATCATACAGCCAGGGCAATCCATTGCCACACAGGTGGCCCCAGAGGCTTTAATATCGGCAACTTTATCTTGCAGAATTTTTTTCGAAATATCGGGATGACTGGTCAATGAATAGGAACCACCAAAGCCACAGCACCGATCAGCATGGGCCATTTCAATCAACTCATGACCGGTTTGTTCAATCAACTGGCGTGGTTCCTGCCAGACCCCCATCCCCCGTTTCAGGTGGCAGGAATCGTGATAGGTAATTTTTTCACTCTGGGCCAGGCCGGCGAACAATTCAGCACCATCGAGATGGATCATGACGAAAGTGGCGGCATCAACGGTTTTTTTCGACAGCTGTTCAGCCCGGTCAGCCCAGGCCGGATTATCCTTGAGGTACTCAACAAAGTTCTGTTTCAATGCCATCG
>JAOZQF010000173.1 GCA_029932345.1 Desulfuromusa sp.
TTAAGCTAGCGCCATTCCACCCTGTCACCGATTTTTATGGGAAGACATTACAATGTTAAAAAGGCTATTACAGGTTTTTGCTGCAACGACAGAACAGGCAGATTCGCCTGCGGGGGAGCGGATTCCTCTGGCTGCGGCGGTTTTATTGTTGGAAGTTGCCTACTCCGATGGTGAGTTTCATCAAAACGAGAGAGATTTACTTGGCCCTTTACTGATGCAACATTTCTCTGTCGTAGAAGAATCTGTGGCCGATCTGGTGGAATTAGCAGAAGAGACCCGGAAGGGGAGCAGTGATCTGCATCAGTTTACCCGGGAGATCAATAAATCTTTTACCCAGCCGGAGAAGGAACAGATTATTGAAGCCGTCTGGCAGTTGGCTTATGCTGATGGTCAGTTGGATTGTTACGAAGAAGCACTGATGCGCCAATTGGGACCTTTGATTGGCCTCTCCCATCGGCAGCTGATGACTGCCAAACTGAAGGTGAGAGATTCATGAAGCATGTTTTAACCCGGATGGTGCAGTGGAGTCAGGAACTTCTGGCCGAAGTGGTTCAGTCGGGTGATCTGGTTGTGGATCTGACTGCCGGAACGGGACAGGATACTTTAACTCTGTTCCAGATGGTTGGTGAACAGGGTCAAGTGGTTGGGTTTGACATTCAGCCTCAGGCGTTGTTAGCGACCCGTGAGAGAATGGTTGCCGCAGGGGCTCTGGTGAGATTGCAGCAGCAGAATATTCAGCCGTTACGGTGTGAGCCCGGGATCGATTTGTTACAGATGAGTCACGCAGAGTTCTCCGGGGTAATGCCCGCCTCGCCTAAAGGGATCATTGCTAATCTGGGGTATCTCCCCGGAGGCAGTCAGGATCTGGTAACCCGTCCCGAAACGACGGTGTCAGCTTTGGAGCAGGGGTGTTCTTTATTGGCAAAGGGGGGGCGCATGGCCGTGGTTGTTTATCCCGGCCATCCCGGTGGGGCTGAAGAGGGAGAGGCGGTCAATCATTTGTTTGCCGGAGTAGAAGATCCCGGTTTTCAGGTTTTACGCCTGGACGTATGTAACCGTCCGGAAGCACCATTTCTGTTTGTGGTTGAAAAAAAAACTGACTAGGCTGCGGAGAGAGTTTAAAAAATTGTTACGTATTTTCACTATACTGTTCGCTGGTTATTTTATTCTGGTTGGCTCTGCATTCGCCGCCCCGGGCCAGATTGAAAGTGAGAATAACCAGGATACTGTGGTTGAACTATCAGCGGTCTCCCCGGATGCTGATTTTGACGATGATTTTGATGCCGATTTTGACGATGATTTTGATAGTAACGCCGTAGCACCGGAACAGTTGATTGCTGACCCTCTCGAACCATTTAATCGGGGGGTTTTCTGGGTCAACGATAAGCTCTATTTTTATCTGTTTAAACCCATTGCAAGTGGTTATGGTTCCGTTGTTCCACGACCGGCACGGGTTTCGGTCGGTAATTTTTTCTCTAATCTGGCGACTCCGATTCGAGCAGGAAATGCGCTTCTGCAACTTGAATTCAGGAGCTTCGGGACTGAGATCTACCGTTTTGTCATCAACACCACTTTTGGGATTGGTGGTTTATTTGACCCCGCAGGGTCTATCGGCGGAGTCAGAAAAATATCTAAGGATTTTGGTCAGACGATGGGGGTCTACCATGTCGGACCCGGCTTCTATCTGGTTTTGCCGATTGTCGGACCCTCAAGTTTACGTGATGCAACCGGTTCTTTTGTTGACTCTTTTGCTGACCCGCTCAGACAACCAAATCTGAGTACCCGCGACTACCTGGCAATCAAGTTTCTTGAGGCTGAGAACCGTTTGTCTCTGGATCACGATACCTATGAGGGGGTTGTCGCCGATTCTTTAGACCCTTATCTGTTTATTCGATCGGCTTACGCGCAGTTGCGCGAGGCGCATATCAGTAAAAATACTTACGATGTGAATATGTTTGATCAGCCCGTATTTAATACCGATGAGCTGAACCCACTTGACTGGTTAGGATTTTAATGATGAAAAAAATAGTGTTGTGTAGTCTGTTTGCCCTGACATTTGTTACTTCAAGTTTTGCTTTGCCACAACCACAGGCACGGGTCGAAGAGATGGTTAATACTGTTCTTGGGGTTTTGCAGCAGACCGAATTGAGTGAAGCGGAAAAAAAGTCTGAGGTGAGCGGTCGGGTGCAGGAATATCTGAATATGCCGTCAATCTCTCGTCGAACCCTTGGTACCTATTGGGACGAAGCAACGGAAGAGCAGCGGCAACGCTTTACCACGTTGTTTATCCAAATTTTGGAGGGAACCTACCTGAACCGGATGGCGGGTTATTCTGGTGGAACGGTTAAATATTTAAAGCAGCGGGTCAAGGGGAATAAGGCCATTATTGATACTTTGGTTATTTCCGATGAGCTGGAAATTCCAGTTCAATACAAAATGATTTATGAGGATGGTAATTGGCAAGTTTTTGACCTGGTCCTGGAAGGGATCAGTCTGGTCAGAAATTACCGCTCCAGCTACGGTGAAATTATTCGACGCTCGGGTTACGACGGCTTGTTGACGCTGATGGACGAGAAGGTTGAGGAGATGAATACTATAAAATAGCCAGTAAGTTCTTTAATCTGATTGATAAAGAAAAGGCACTTCTTCTAATTATGGAAGAGTGCCTTTTTGTTTGGGTCATAGGTGGGACTGTTCTGGTGTGTTAGCTCTGTTTAGTTCATGGGGTCAGATCTTCGTTTGACTCTTTCTTTAATAATGATCTTTTCGATTGCAGATATTCGTTTCTGGAACAATTTGTCGTTTGACAGCTTCTTTTTAATTCGAGCTACCGCGCTGCTGGCAGAGCTATAGCCTTGCATTCCAAAAGCCACACTTATTGCCATCAAGCCCTCTTGGCGTAGAACCCGGATCAGGTAGATTGCTACGTTTCTTGGTTCGTTACTGATACCACGTACCGATCTCTCAAGCTGGTCGCTTGTTATGTCGTAGTATCGACAAACAGCTGATTTTATTTGTTTAATCTCTGGTGCCAACTGGTCTGAATCGGGAACCTGCTTATGGGTCTTTTGTGCATAAAAGGTGTTCTTCACCCAATCAATAAACTCAACACGACCCAAGACTACAGGCAATTTCTTTTTTTCGTAAATTTGACTGATTTCTTCGGAATCTTCTTTGTCTAAAAATTGTCGATAAGCCTTGCGACTTCTTCCATCATCGGAGCTGAGCATTGTGAGAATAAAATCTCTTAGCAACCAATCTGATTTTTCTGATGACAAGTAGCTATGATGGCTACTCCAGGGATATTGTTCTATTTTGTCGACGATTCCTGCCCGTAAAGGGTTTCTGTGAATATAGCGGACAAGTTCTAATAGATAATTATCTTCCTCAACAAGGATTGCTTTGTAGCGCCCGCGGAATAATTGACCGTCATAATCATGAGTTCGATTATAGCGCTGAGTGTAGACACCATTAAGATGACGCATAAAGCGTGACAAGTTGCCTCTCGGAGTTTGAACGAGTAAGTGGTAATGGTTTGTCATCAAGCAGTAAGCACCGATTTTGACATCCCATAACTCAGCACCCTCCGTGAGTATGTTGATAAACTCCTGAAAGTCTTCGGTAGCTGAAAAAACTTCATCTCCCCGACGACCACGATTCATCACATGATACCAAGCACCGGGGAATTCTATGCGTAATGGTCGACTCATGGTGATCAAGTTAGCAAAAATATCCAGTTGGGTCAAACAGAGACTTGACCC